>CAYPQR010000824.1:0-1312 GCA_964412865.1 uncultured Intrasporangiaceae bacterium | reverse complement strand
ATGGTCACGCGACGCCGCCGTGTCAACGAAAAGCCCGGATCCACCGGCTACGGGGCGGGTGTCACGCGGCCGGCGTCGTCATGACCGCACGTGGTCGAACAGCTCGGTCGACAGATACCGCTCGCCGGTGTCGGCGACGATCCCCACGATCGTCGCGCCCTCCAGCTCCGGGCGGCGGGCGAGGCGACGCATGGCCTCCAGGACCGCCCCGGACGAGATGCCCGCCATCAGGCCCTCGGTGCGCATCGCCTCCCGAGCCACCTCGATCGCCGTGTCCTGCGGGATCCGCACGACCTCGTCGATGAGCTCCATGTCGGTGGTCGGCGGCACACCGTTGCCGCCGGTGATGCCCTGGATCTTGTGCGGCTGCCATTCGCCCCCGTTGAGCACCGGCGCCTCGTCCGGCTCCACCCCGATCACTCGCACGTCCGGGTTCTTGCTGCGCAGGAACCGGCCGGTCCCCGACAGGCTGCCACCGGTCCCGGTGGCGGCGACGATGACATCGACCTCGCCGCCGGTGTCGTCCCAGATCTCCGGCCCCGTCGTCGCCTCGTGGACCGCCGGGTTGGCCGGATTGCCGCCCTGACCCGACAGGAACGCGTCGGGATTGGCCTCGATGATCTCACCGGCCCGCTGGTTGGCGCCCGCCATACCGTCGGCCCCGGGGGTGAACTCGACCTCGGCGCCCAGCGCACGCAGCAGGAGCAGCCGCTCGCCCGACACGTCGTCCGGCATCACCAGCACGACCCGGTATCCCAGCGCCGCCCCCACCCAGGCCAGCGCGATGCCGGTGTTGCCCGACGTCGCCTCCACGATGGTCCCGCCCGGTTTCAGGCTCCCGTCGGCCTCGGCGGCGCGCACGATCGACAACCCCGTCCGATCCTTCACACTGCCCAGCGGGTTGTAGAACTCGAGCTTGGCCAGCAGCCTCGCGGGACTGTCCGGAGCGAATCGGCCAAGGGCGAGAAGTGGTGTGCGACCGACGATCTCGGTCAGGCTCTCATATACAGGCATGTGTGACGCTCGGTTCTTGTCGGTGATGTCGCCACTGTATCGCGGTGCCGCGAGCACGCCCCGCCTGGGAATGCGCAAGGGCGGCACCCCCATTCGGGATGCCGCCCTTGTCAGGACGAGGCGCTGGGTCAGCGCTTCTCCATCGGGACGTAGTCGCGCGCCGGCTCGCCGATGTAGATCTGGCGGGGACGGCCGATGCGGGTCGCCGGGTCCTCCATCATCTCGCGCCACTGGGCGATCCAGCCGGGCAGGCGGCCGATCGCGAACAGCACGGTGAACATGCGGGTCGGGAAGCCCA
>CAYPQR010000823.1:0-1314 GCA_964412865.1 uncultured Intrasporangiaceae bacterium | reverse complement strand
CCTCACCGGCAAGGCGATCCCGGCCAGGGTCAGGAAGGTTGCCCATTCGGGGTTTCGCGATGGCGGTGGCAAGCCGCTGGAGGCCAAGCTCACGGTCATCGGGCACGTCGAGCCGCATGCGATGAGCACCTGTGGCTACACAGTGCTGATGGCGAGCAAGGTGACGGTGACGTCGGTCGGGCCGATGTCCGTCCCTGACGCCTGACTCCGTCCCGCTGAGCCGCGGCGATGCCGTTGGCGCCTCGTCACAGAGGAATGTACGACCAGTCACGATGAGGAGCTATGTCAGGACCGAGGCAGTCACCTGGCGGGTCGACCTTCCTTCGGGGCATCGGCTCGACCGCGCTGGGCGTCATCTGCGGATTCGTGATCATCGCCCTCGCTGCTGTGATGGCGATCAGATTCGTCGGCGGCAACAACTCACAGGCGGCGCCCGCCCCGTCGTCTGCGGTGACGTCACCGAGCACGAGTCCTTCGCAGACCACGCGGCGCATACCGGTCCCGACGCTCGACGCGGCGACGCTCGCCAAGCTGCCGCGCGCGACGACGGAGACGACGGTGAAGGGGGCGCCGGTCGATTCCTCCACTTCCAGCGGCGGCGACGTCGTGGAAATCCAAAGAAATATTCCAGGTTTCGCAAAGCCCGGCAAGAGTCCCATTACAGTGATCCCCAGCAAGCAGATCGGTGGCCAGACCTGGCTGCCGATCATCGCGCGGGACGCGAATTGGATCAAGGTCAGGTTGCCCTCGCGGCCCAACGGTGCGACCGCGTGGATTCCGGGAGATGGATTGCGCACGGCGAAGACGTCATGGGCGGTCCACATCTCTTTGGCCAACGGCAGAATGACGGTGACGAAGGGGGGCCACTCCGTAGGCAGCTGGCGGATCGGCCAGGGCAAGGCGCACACACCGACTCCCGTCGGGCAGACGTTCCTACTGGCTGGTTTCGTCGATCCTCATCAGAGCTTTTCACCCGTCATCTATGCGCTCGGTGCTCATTCGCACACGCTTGACACCTTCGGCGGCGGCCCCGGCACCGTCGCCGTGCATGGCTGGCCCACCGAGTCCGGTCGACTGGGAAAGGTTTCCCATGGCTGCGTTCGCGTCCCCGACGCGGCGTTGAAGATGTTTGCGAAACTGCCGTCGGGCACGCCCGTCGATATCACCGGATAAGACCCAACGACCTCACCGCACAGATCCAAAACAGGAAGGGAACACCATGAAGCGCAACGTTGCGCTCTTCGGAGCCTCTCTGACCGTCGGCGCGCTCGGCGCCGTCGGTCTGGTGGTGACCAGCACCAGCAGCTCCGCCGC
>CAYPQR010000822.1:0-1315 GCA_964412865.1 uncultured Intrasporangiaceae bacterium | reverse complement strand
GCAACCCCGCCTACCACGACGGCATCTACATCGGCGGCGGCAAGATGATCTCGGCACGCAAGCCGGGCACCGTCGTCGACATCGGAGGCATGTACGCCCCGCACACCTTCGGCCGCTTCGGCTGACAGCGCGACATGAACGCCGGTGCCCTCTCCCACGAGGAGGGGGCACCGGCGTTCTTGCGGTATGCCGTGGTTCAGCGGCGCAGATACCGCTCCGGCACGGGCCTGCGGTCATTCCGGTCCCATGCCACCTCGAGCCCCGCCATCCGCAGCGTCGCGTCCAAGATCATCGCCGTGAACCCCCAGATGTAGAGACCGTCGACCTCGAATGCCGGTGCGGCGAACGAGCCGCCGCGCCATACCGACGTGAACCGGTGTGCCGGGTCGAGGAGATCTCGCAGGGCGACCCGCTCCACCCTGGCCACCTCGGCGGCGTTGGCGACACGGATCCGCGAGGGCTCACGCCACCACGCGAGCACCGGCGTGACGTCATAGCCGGTCACCGTCAGCGGCACGGCGGGAAGCGGACCGAGCAGTTCGACTCCCTCGGGTGACAGCCCGATCTCCTCGGCCGCCTCGCGCATCGCGGTGTCCTCGGGGCCGCGATCGCCCGGGTCGACCGAGCCGCCCGGAAACGCGACCTGGCCGGCGTGCGTCCGCATCGCCGCGGCGCGCTGGGTGAGCACAACGTCCTCGCCGCCCTCGCCGGCCGGGCCGAACAGCATCAGCACCGCGGATCGGCGGCCGCCCCCACCGACCCGCGACGGGATCAGCGACTGCCCTCGGTGGGCCTCCCGATGCAGGCTGCGCAACCAGTCCGGCTCAGCGGCCGTCATCCGGCACCCTCACAGCGGTTCGGGTCGGCACGGCTCCTCACCGGGTGCCGGCCGGGCGCACGGCGTCGGCGCGCTCCCGGCCCGGGGCGAGCTCGAACTTGAGCAGTTTGCGCGCCTTGTCGGGGTCGATCTCGCCGTCGCCGTATGAGGGGCACCACCGCGCCACGGGGCACACGCCGCAGGCGGGCTTGCGCGCGTGGCACATCCGGCGGCCGTGGAACACCAGGACGTGGCTGAGCATCGTCCAGTCCTTGCGCGGGAACAGCGCGCCGACCTCCTGCTCGACCTTGACCGGGTCGTCCTCGCTCGTCCACCCGAACCGGCGCGCCAGCCGCCCGAAGTGGGTGTCGACGGTGATGCCGGGCACCCCGAACGCGTTGCCGAGCACCACATTGGCGGTCTTGCGCCCCACTCCGGGCAGCGTGACGAGGTCCTTCAGCCGGCCGGGCACCTCACCGTCGAAGTTCTCGACCAGCG
>CAYPQR010000821.1:0-1318 GCA_964412865.1 uncultured Intrasporangiaceae bacterium | reverse complement strand
CCGCCTGGCTGGTCGAGTAGCGCGATGCGACGGAGGAGCAAGCGCGTATCGAGACCTCCGAGCCAGCATTGCCAAACCGGATGGCAACGCCCGCTTCGAGGTCTCGCTCCCCCGAATACTTCGCGGGGACCCCGACTTCGCTCCGCCTACTTGCCCAGCCGGGGTGGTCTTGACGCTGCCGTCATGCCCGCACGCCGCCTCGCGTCTCATACCGGACCTGATGCGGTCAGCCGCACAGAAGTGGACGGATCACCTGCGGCCGGTCCGGACGCGGCTCTCCTCGATCCGGCGCGCATGAGCGCGCCGGCGAAGCTCGCGAACGATCACCTGCTCACGGCGCACCAGCGCTGCGACGTCCGACTCCGTCCCTGGTCTCCCTCGATCCGGACCGGTACGTCGGGCCCGCCGCAGGCCGTCCTCGGCCTCGGACAGGTCCGCGATCAATTCGCGCACGGACATCCGTGCCACCGTGCCCGGCTTCGTCGACTCCATATGCCGCCCCCGCGTTTGTCGTGCCGATGTCCAGAACGTACCCGGACAACGCGCTCTCGTGAACCGAACGGCGAGTTTGTCACCCAGTCGTTACGTACGACGCACGAGCGCCCCGTGCTCATCGCGTGGTCCTCCAACAACTGAAGCAACCCGTGCGCAGTCGTCACTCGGATTCCGTCAAGCACCCCCGAAGCTCAATGGCACTTCACCGGGTGAAGACCGTTGCGCCGTCAACTATCTGGCGCCTTCAAGGATTGCGCCATCTGCTTCAACACCTCGAATGCCGTCCGCTGATCGACCTCCGCGATATCGGCCAACATCCGCTTCTCCACGCGGCGAACGGCTGCGGACGCCTTGGCCAGCTCACGCCGTCCGTGCGGCGTGAGCGTGGCCGGGAGGGTTCGGCCGCTCGGTGCGGTCGCCGGCCTGGTGACCGATCCGTCACGCTCCAGGGCCTGAAGGAGGACGTTCATCGACTGACGGGTGACGAACGCACCGCGAGCTAGCTCGGAGTTGGACAAGCCCGGCCGCTGGGCCAGCAACTCCAGGCAGGAGTAGTGGGTCACGTTCATCCCGAGCGGGCGCAGCACCTCTTCCATCGCCGCGCGCAGGGCGCTGGCGACCTCCTTCAGCAGGTACCCCATCGATGCGTTCAGGTCGACTACTTCACCTTGACTCATGTCAGTATTCTGACATAGCGTGAGCTATGTCAGGTATTTGACATATTCGAAGGAGCACATCATGCCGGTCACCGGCCCCGACTTCATCTCGCTTCAGGTCCGCGACCTGGATGCATCCCAGCAGTTCTATCAGCGCTACCTCGGCG
>CAYPQR010000820.1:0-1319 GCA_964412865.1 uncultured Intrasporangiaceae bacterium | reverse complement strand
TCGCGCCCCACGGTCTCCGGGCTGAACGCCGGCAGGCATACAGCGATGTATTCGGCACCCTCCGGACCGCAGGAGTAGCGGATACGTTCGCCCGCAGCGGTCTTCACCGACTCCCCCGCGCTGACCTCCAACCGGCCGTCGGCGTGCTCGACGATCACGGTGCCCTTCAAGACGATGGTGTGCTCGTCGAACTCCGGGGTCTGCGCGGGCTCGCTCCACCCCGCGGGCGCGATCATGTGGGCTATCGAGACGCGACCCTCCCCGGTGCTGGCCAGACCGACGTGCTCGTCGATGATCTTGCCTCCGGGGACGGGGATTCGCACGGGCTGCGTGTAGTGCTCTGGCATTCACCCAGCCTACGTCTCGTCGACAGCGATGCGTTCGATGACAATGGGTCGTGCCTCGGCGGCCGCGTCCGGCTCGATGTCCCAGGCACCCACGAGCGCCGCCTGCGCCCTGCCGAACCGCTCGGGAGTGTCCGTATGCAGCGTCATCAGCGGTCGCCCCGCGCGCACCTGCTCGCCGGGCTTGGCATGCAGCTGCACCCCCGCGCCCGCCTGCACCGCGTCATCCTTGCGGGCCCGGCCCGCTCCGAGGCGCCAGGCGCACGTGCCGACCTGCAGCGCATCCAGACGGGTGAGCACTCCGTCACGGTCGGCGGTGATCACCAGTTGCTCGGTCGCACGAGGCAGATCTGCGTCGGGGTCGCCTCCCTGTGCGCGGATCATCCGACGCCACACGTCCATCGCGGCGCCGCCCGCCAGCGCATCCGCCGGATCCACATCCGCGTGACCCGACGCCGCGAGCATCTCGCGAGCGAGCGCAAGGGTCAACTCCACCACATCGTCCGGGCCGCCGCCGCTCAGCACCTCCACGGCCTCCCGCACCTCCAGCGCGTTACCTGCGCTCCGCCCGAGCGGGGTGCTCATGTCGGTGAGCAGCGCAACGGTCCGGACCCCGGCGTCGGTGCCGAGATCGACCATCACGCGGGCGAGTTCGCGCGCATCTTCGACAGTCTTCATGAAGGCTCCCGAGCCGCACTTCACGTCGAGCACCAGTGCCCCGGTGCCTTCGGCGATCTTCTTGCTCATGATCGAGCTCGCGATCAGCGGGATGGCCTCGACCGTGCCGGTGACGTCGCGCAGCGCATACAGCCTCTTGTCGGCGGGAGCCAACCCGGCGCCCGCGGCACAGATGACGGCGCCGACGTCCTCCAACTGCGCCATCATTGTGGCGGTGTCGAGGTCGGGCCGCCACCCTGGGATCGACTCGAGCTTGTCGAGCGTGCCTCCCGTGTGGCCGAGGCCGCGCCCCGACAG
>CAYPQR010000819.1:0-1333 GCA_964412865.1 uncultured Intrasporangiaceae bacterium | reverse complement strand
GAGCCAGGCCGTGGACGAGCATGATGACCTGTGCCGGCGGTCGGCCGCCGGATCATCGAGCATCGCGTGGCAGCGGGGTGGCCGCAGCAGGACCTGGCTGATGCGACGGGGATCAACCGGGTGACGATCAGTCGCCTGGAGCGGGGCATGCAGAACTTCGGTGTCAGCCAGTTGGTGACGATCGCCACCGTGTTGGGGTGCACGCCCAATGACCTGGTGTGGTTTGCTCGGTAGCGGTCGCTGAGACGGTCCATCCGGCTGAGTCTCGCCGTTGTGTGGTCCCGAGTTTGACGTCACCCGCCGGCTCGCCGGTGCAGCTCGTCGAGTCAAGAGCATCGACGACCACCGACTTGTGTGGCCTCATCTGATAGCTCGTATTTTCTGGGGTTGTCCTGGCCGGCGATCACCTTGGTGAGCAGCGTGCACTGGATGAGTTCGAGATCACCCTCGAACAGTTCTTCAGCCGAACCCCCCCATCTGGTGTGAGCCTGGTTCAGTTGGGCACGTCCAAGAGACCGCTGGCATCGTCGGTGGTCAGGAAACGGTAGATCCTGGAGGCGGCGGTATTGCTCGCCGCCGCGCGAGGGACCTCCTGCACAGTGGCTCAGTTGTCGCACGCGGAAATCAGCGACCGCTTCGAGGTGAGCCCAGCTCAGTTGAGCAACTTATCTGGGGTACATGAGTTTGTGTGATTGACGAGATCGAGCATGCGCCGGGACGTGACGTAGGGGTGGATCACAGTGTTATCTGGGGACGGTGATGGAAGCGTCGAACGCTGATCATCGGTGAGAGGGTCGATGCCGTCACATCTGTCGGCTACGCCGGTGAATCCTCGCCGCCACGGCGCTCCAGGAAGGCGCCACGTTCATCCGGGCAGAACTATGCGGTCGGGTGAGTGAGCGCTCGAACCAGGAGCGGCTCGACCGCCGTTCGACGCGCCTATGGATGTCCATGTGGTGAGTCTTAGCCGGTCCCCACAAGACGTCCCCGTCCCGGGGCGCCCAGGCGGACGGGGTAAACGGGAGAGCCACTGTGCTGGCGAGACCGGTTGGCGCCGTGATCTGCAACGTCACCGTTTGTGGTTCCGCTGGCGGTGTGCCCACGGAGGGGTGGGCAGACCGCGATCTGCCCGGTGGCGCCGAGGAGTCCGCTCAGCAGCGGGCAAAGCGCGGCATATGCGACGCGGGCTACCTGCTGCCGACGGCGCAACCTCCGCAAGAGCGTGCAGAGCGCGGCATATGCGACGCAAACTACCCGCTGCCGGCTCGCGGCGTCGATAAGAGTGGGCAGGACGCGGTCCGACTGCCCCACCCCATCCGCTGCTCGCGCCGCA
>CAYPQR010000818.1:0-1335 GCA_964412865.1 uncultured Intrasporangiaceae bacterium | reverse complement strand
GGACGGGGCAAACCATCTCTCGTTGTGGGGGTCGCCGCGGCTGGGGGCGAGCGTCGCCGAGTTCCTCGAGCCTGAGGCCACCCCACCGGCCTGATCGGCCGCGTCAATCCCTTTGGGCCTGTCGGTCGTCTGCGTTAGGTTCGAGTGCATGATCCGCTTTGAAGAGGTCGTCAAGGCGTATGACGCGGACACTGTCGCGGTCGACCACCTGTCGTTCGAGGCTCGGCAGGGCGAGATCACCGTCCTCGTCGGTCCGTCGGGATGCGGCAAGACGACCTCGTTGCGGATGATCAATCGGATGATCGAGCCCACGTCGGGGCGCATCTATCTCGACGACAAGCCGATCGACACGATCCCGCCCGCCCGGTTGCGCCGTGGCATCGGCTACGTCATCCAGCACGCCGGGCTGTTCCCGCACCGCAAGGTCATCGACAACGTCGCGACGGTGCCGAGGCTGCTCGGCCAAGGCAGGCAGGAGGCCCGCAGGCGGGCGCAGGAGGTGTTGGAGCTCGTCGGCCTGCCGGGTGACTTCGCCCAGCGCTACCCCTCACAGCTGTCCGGCGGCCAGCAGCAGCGCGTCGGCGTCGCCCGCGCGCTCGCGGCCGATCCGCCGGTGATGCTGATGGACGAGCCGTTCAGCGCCGTCGACCCGGTCGTGCGAGACCAGTTGCAAGACGAATTCCTGCGTCTGCAGCGCGAACTCGGCAAGACCGTGGTCTTCGTCACCCACGACATCGACGAGGCGATCAAGCTCGGTGACCGGGTGGCCGTGCTCCGCACCGGAGGAAGGCTCGCGCAGCTGGCCGACCCGGCATACCTGCTCGCGCACCCGATCGACGACTTCGTCGCCGGATTCGTCGGCCGCGACCGGGGCTACCGTTCGCTGGCGTTCCAGGAGGCCCCCGACTTCCCGCTCCGGCCGGAGCCGACCATCGAGCTCGGCGCCACACCCGAGGAGGCGCGCGAAGCGACCGGCGACCCCTGGCTGCTCGTCGTCACCGACGGACGGCCGCAGGGCTGGATCGAGCCACGGCGGATCACCGCGCCGGTCGAGCCGTCGATGCTGCACCGCGGCGGCACGATCGCCCGGCGCGGCGGCCAGTTGCGCGCCGCCCTGGACGCCGCCCTGTCATCGCCCAGTCGCCGCGGCGTCATCGTCGACGAGAATGGCGAGCTGCTCGGCACCGTCCGGGCCGACGAGGTGCTGCGGGCCATCGACGCCGCGGAGCGCCCGCGCATCGACCCGGCCGACATCGCCCCGACCAAGGCCTGATCGATGAGTGTCGCCCTGCACGGTCCCATGAGGAGTGCCCGATCGGGCCGTGAGGAAACACT
>CAYPQR010000817.1:0-1339 GCA_964412865.1 uncultured Intrasporangiaceae bacterium | reverse complement strand
GTCGGCGAGCGACTTCTCGTATGCGGTCGTCGCGCGCACGGCACCGATCAGCGACGTCACGGCGACGTCACAGAAGCTCTCGGGATCGTCGGGGCCATCGCCATCGTCCGCAGTCGGCGCCGCACCGTGAAGCTGGTCGAGGTCCCCGACCAGCCGCACACCGGTAGCTCTGATCCGTCGCGCAAACTCCTGGCCGTCCGCCTCGGCACGCTCGAATGCCCATTGCGGCAATCGAACCCGTGCCTCGCTCGGGCCGGGAGTGCGCTTCCTCATCAGCTGGACTCCTGCGCCGCGTCGCACCACCGTGAGATACGCGGGCCAAGACGCGCCCTCAGCGCTGAGGACGGCCGCGTTCACCCTCTGGATGACCTGCGCCTCCGGCCGTGACATCGACCGATTCTCGCGGAAACCGTCGTCCACGATCCCGGTCAACGTGCCCGACGGGACACCCAACAGTCGCTCGAACGCCTCAGGCAACAGATCCCTCCGGTCCTTGTCCACCATGATTACTGTCACGCGGTCCGCCCCCGCCGCCCGCACCCAGCGCTCGACGAGCCCGGCCTGGTCGAGATACCGCCTCGTCGCCGCCGGAATCAGGTCGTCCGATGGGTCGTAGAACGCCTCCAGCCACCGCTCGAAGGTCACGGTCTCGCCCTCTCGCAGAGACTCCGCCCATCGCGAGGCCAAGATCCGTGACAGCGGCCGGAGAGTGATGGCGACGTGAATGCGATCTCGCCCCAACTCGTCGACGAACCGGGCCGCCTGCTCATCCGAGGAGTGCGCGGCATACTCATGTGTGAGCAGAACGCGCTTTTCAGGCTGGCCATCGATAGCCGCCATCACCCGATGCCACTCGTCCATGGGTGGAACCCGACCCGCATCGGCACGACGGATCCCGGGAGGCATCGGCTTGCCTCCGACGAGATCGATGATGGGCTCCGGGCCCCGCATCAGGGCATGCACCGCGGCCCGGTGGTTGCGGCCGGTGCCGGGATAGAGGACACCGTGCTCGGACAGTGTCTTGCGCGCGGCCCGCGCGGCCTCCTGCAGGCTGGTCGTGCCGGTCTTGGGAGGACCGATGTAGAAGAGGCGAGATCCCTCAGGCAGGGTCAGCGAGTCGTAGTCGTCCGTCGCAGGCATGACGAGACCGTATCGGACCTGCTCGACGAAATGCCCGCAAGTCTGCGAGATTACTTCAGCCGCAGGGACCGCCGAGTTCGCGCCTTGTGGCGTAGGCGGATCCTCAGGGCCCGCGCGAGGTCTCGCGTGCTGAACGACTCGGCTGCCTTCCGTGCGCGCTGATCCGCGGGCAGGCGCTTCACCTGGTCACGGATCGTGC
>CAYPQR010000816.1:0-1350 GCA_964412865.1 uncultured Intrasporangiaceae bacterium | reverse complement strand
CCGAGCCCCGCCCCGGCGGGTTCAGCGGCGTGCCGATGCTCTTCAAGGACAACATTCCGGTCGGCGGCATGCCGATGACCGAGGGGTCGAGGGCCATGCCGCACGCACCCACCGAGCACGACGGGCGGGTCGCCGACCAGTACCTGCGCACGGGGATGATCCCGATCGGCACCTCGACGATGCCGGAGTTCGGCTGGACGGCGTCCACGGAGACCGTGATGTATCAGACCCACAACCCTTGGGATCTGGACTATTCCGCGGGTGGCAGCTCCGGCGGGTCCGCTGCATACGTTGCCGCGGGGGTCGTGCCGATCGCACACGGCAACGACGGAGGCGGGTCCATCCGCATCCCGGCCGCCTGCTGCGGCCTGATCGGACTGAAACCGACACGTGGGCGCCTGCGCACCAACGAGGGCAACGCGATGATGCCCGTACGCATCGTGTCCGACTCCGTGCTCGCACGCTCCGTGCGCGACGTGGCCGGGTTCTTCACGGAGGCCGAACGCATCCACCACAACCGGTTGCTGCCCCGCATGGGCGACGTGACCCGCCCCATCGATCGGCCGCTGAAGATCGGCCTCATGCTCGACTCTCCGGTCGCTCCCGCGACCGATGCTGAGACTCGAGCCGCCGTCGAGGATCTCGCGCGCCTGCTGGAGTCTCTCGGCCATCACGTCGAGCCGTATGAATTGAAGATCCCCGAGTTCTTCGCCGACGACTTCACCTATTACTGGGAGCTGTTGGCCCTGCTGGCAGCCCACTTCGGCGCGGGAGCCGGCAACAAGGCCTTCGAACCGTCGCAGCTCGAGCCGCTGACGCAGGGTCTGGCCAAGGACGGCCTGCACCATCTGTGGCATGCACCGGTTTATCTGTCCAGACTGCTCGCGTCGAGCGCCGTCTCTCGCGCGGCGTTCCGCCATGGCCCGGACGCAGTGCTGACGCCGGTGCTCACGACGACCACCAACAAGCTGGGCTATCTCGGGCCCGACCTCGACCCACACGAGCACTTCCGGCGGCTCCGGGATCTCTGTGGGTTCACTCCCCTGGCGAATGCCACTGGGGCACCCGCGATCTCGTTGCCGACGGGCCAGACGGATTCCGGTATGCCGATCGGCACGATGCTCTCCGCCACGCACGGCGCCGAGCCGCTACTACTGCGGCTGGCTCTGCAGATCGAGGAGGCGCAGCCCTGGCGCCGCATCCAGGACAGCTGACTCCGAGCAGCCGCTGCCAACCAGCTGGTCGAGTAGCCGGGGGAGCGAAGCGGAGGAGGCGTATCGAGACCTCCGAGCCGGCGCTGCCAACCAGCTGGTCGAGTAGCCGGGGGAGCGAAGCGGAGGAGGCGTATCG
>CAYPQR010000815.1:0-1352 GCA_964412865.1 uncultured Intrasporangiaceae bacterium | reverse complement strand
CCAAGTCGCTGTGCACCAGCGTCAACGAGGTGATCTGCCACGGCATCCCGGACGATCGGCCACTGCGGGACGGCGACATCGTGAAGGTCGACCTGACGGCATACATCGGCGGTGTGCATGGTGACAACTGCGCCACCTTCCTGGTGGGTGACGTCGACGAGGAGTCCCGGCTGCTCGTCGAGCGCACGCAGGAGGCGATGATGCGCGGCATCAAGGCCGCCAAGCCCGGCCGCCAGGTCAACGTCATCGGCCGGGTCATCGAGAAGTACGCCGAGCGGTTCGGCTACGGCGTCGTGCGCGACTACACCGGGCACGGCGTCGGTCAGGCCTTCCATTCCGGCCTGATCATCCCGCACTACGACGCCGCACCCGCATACGCCGACATCATCCAGCCGGGAATGACGTTCACCGTCGAGCCGATGCTCAATCTCGGCACCCCCGACTGGGTCATGTGGGACGACGGCTGGACGGTGTTGACGGCCGACGGTCGCCGGTCGGCGCAGTTCGAGCACAGCATCCTGATCACCGAGGACGGCCCGGAGATCCTCACCCTGCCCTGACCATCGACCGCAGGAGACCGCCATGACCGATACCCACCCGCTCGGCATCGACGTCGGAGGCAGCGGCATCAAGGGAGCACCGGTCGACCTGGCCGAGGGAGAGTTCGCGGCCGACCGGCTGCGCATCCCCACACCCGACGAGTCGACGCCGGACAACGTCGCCGATGTCATCGAGCAGATCGTCGAGCACTTCGCCGATCGTGTCGATGGCCGGCCGGTCGGCGTGACCCTACCGGCGGTCGTGACTCGCGGAGTCGTGCGCACGGCCGCCAACATCGACCGGTCCTGGATCGGTACGAACGTGTCGGAACTGCTCACCTCGCGTCTCGGCCGGGCCGTCACGGTGCTGAACGATGCCGACGCTGCGGGGGTGGCCGAGCTTCACTACGGCGCGGCGAGGGGCAGCGACGGGCTGGTGCTGGTCACGACGCTCGGCACCGGCATCGGCTCGGCTCTGCTGAACAACGGTGTGCTGGTGGCGAATTCGGAGCTCGGCCATCTGGAGATCGACGGCCACGACGCGGAGCGCAAGGCCGCCGCAAGTGCCCGCGAGCGCGACGGCCTCACCTGGGAGGAGTGGGCCGAACGACTCCAGCGCTACTACGCGCACATCGAGGATCTGCTGTGGCCCGACCTGATCGTGGTCGGGGGCGGCGTCTCGAAGAAGGCGGACAAATTCCTGCCAAAGCTCCACCTGCGCGCGCCGATCGTCGCGGCGCAGCTACAGAATGCCGCGGGCATCGTCGGTGCGGCCCGTCAGGCGAGTGAGGACCACGACGGCTGAAATGCACC
>CAYPQR010000814.1:0-1354 GCA_964412865.1 uncultured Intrasporangiaceae bacterium | reverse complement strand
TTGGTGCCACGCATCACCTGGGCGCGGGGGAACTCCTCCCCCATCGTCACCGCGAGGTACGGATAGGACTTGTCATCGCGGTATTTGACGTTGAACCGCGGGTCGAACTCCTTGATCCAGGAGTATTCCAGCTGCAACGCCTCCACCTCGTTGCGCACCACGGTCCACTCGACGCTCGCGCCGGTCTGGACCATCGTGCGGGTGCGCGGATGCAGCCCGCTGATGTCCTGGAAGTAGGACGACAGCCGGCTGCGCAGGGACTTCGCCTTGCCGACGTAGATGACCCGGCCGTCTTTGTCCCGGAATCGGTAAACCCCTGGGTCGACAGGGATCTCGCCCGGCTTGGGCCTGTAGGTTGCTGGATCCGCCACTCCCCCAGCCTACGAACCCATGCCGACGAGAAGTCACCCAGCACACGCGGAAAGTCACGTCGCACGACCGAGGGGTCGCCCAGGGCCCGCCGAATGACCCCTCGGTGGTGCGTCAGGTGACCTCGAGGCTCTTGCCGGTCTTGGTCACGGTGCGCCGCGGCAGCGGCTTCGGCGCCGGGCCGGCCTCGACGGCACCGGTCTTGATGCTGAACTGGCTGCCGTGGCAGGGGCAGCGGATGCGACCGTCGAGCACTTGGGACACCAGACAACCCTGATGGGTGCACACGGCGCTGAACGCCCGATAGCTGCCCTTGCTCGGCTGGGTGATCACGACCTCGGCGTCCTTGTCGATGTATCCGCCCTCGACGGGGACCTTGTCGGCCGGGACGGTCGCATCCTTGCCGGTCGCGCCCGGGGAGGCGACGGGAGTGTCGGCGTCGTCGCCGGAGCACGCCGTCACTGCCTCGGCGGTGACCGCGGCCGCGGCGGCGACACCGGCGCCGCGCAGCACGGTCCGCCGTGCCGGCCTGCTGCTCATCGCGTCCCCTTCTTCGCGATCCTCTTGGTGCCGGTGGTCTTCTTCGTGCCACCTGGCGACCGACCGCCGGTCGCCTTCTTCGGGCCGGCCTTCGCGCGCTTCGTCGTCGTGGCCCTGGCGGCGGCACTCTTGGACGCCGCGCTCTTGGACACGGTCGTCTTCGAGGCGGCGACCGCGCGGGCCCGCGACTGCGACGGACGCGGGGCGGTGCGCTTGCGGGCAAGCAGGTCGGCCAGGAAGCGACCCGTGTGGGATTCGGGCACCTGGGCGACCTCTTCAGGGGTGCCCTCCGCCACGACGCGGCCGCCGCCGTTGCCACCCTCGGGGCCGAGGTCGATGATCCAGTCCGCGGACTTGATCACGTCGAGGTTGTGCTCGATGACGATGACGGTGTTGCCCTTGTCGACCAGCCCCTGCAGCACGCCGAGCAGCTTGCGGATGTCCT
>CAYPQR010000813.1:0-1355 GCA_964412865.1 uncultured Intrasporangiaceae bacterium | reverse complement strand
GTGCTCTGAGTCTTCTTGCTCGGCGGGCCGTGTGTCGGAGTGTGCCGTGGCGGTGACGTCCGCTTGGGCGGCGACGTCTTCTTCGGCGGCGAGCTGTGCGAAGGCGGCGATGACGTCGGGGGCGCCTCCGGCGGCTCGGTCGTCGTCGGCGGCGGGGTGTAGACGTGGCCCGTGCTCGGGATGATCGTCACCGTCGAGTGCTTCTTGGCGTGACCGCCGTCCGGCGATTGCGCCATGACGCTGCCGGCCGGGATCTCGGAGTCCTGCGCGGCGCCGACACTGACCTCGAAGCCTGCGCTCTTGAGGATCGAGGTCGCCTCCGAGACGGACTTGCCGACCACGTGCGGCACGCCGGTCTGGCCCTTGCCATACATGATCTTGTCGGGCACCTTCGGGAACGTCTTCTTGGGTTTGCCCTGCATGGCGTCGTCCATGATCGACTTCCACAGCGGCGCTGCCAGTGTGTCGGCGAAGATGTATCCCTGGTAGAAGTGGCCGCCCAGGGTGATGTTCTTCATCTGCACCTGGTCACCCGCGTGACCGACCCAGACCGCCGTGGTCAGCTGCGGCGTGTAGCCGACGAACCAGGTCTGCACGGCGCCGTTGGCCGTGCCGGTCTTGCCCGCCGCCGGGCGCCCGCCCGCAAGGTCCAGGCCCTGCGCCGTGCCGTTTTTCTTGAACGGGGCCTGCAAGATCTTGGTGACGCCCGCGGCGACACCCTTCGAGAGCGCCCGGTGGCACTTGATGCCCTTGAGCTTCAGCTTCTTGCCGCTGGCGTCCTTGATGTAGGTCACCGGCCGCGGTGGGCAGTACTTGCCACCGGCGGCGATCGTCGCGTAGGCGTTGGCCAGCGTGACCGGCGCGACCCGGTTCGAGCCCAGGACGATGCCGGCGGGCGCCTTGTTGAGCGGGTCGCCGTTGCTCTGCTTCATCCCGAGATCGATCATCGTCTTGCGCACATTGCAGGCGCCGAGGTCGCTGACCAGCTGGCCGAAGGCGAAGTTGATCGACTCACCCAGGGCCTTGCTGTAGGACATCGGCCCGGCCGGCACCGGGAAGTCGTTGTAGACCTTCCACGGCTTGTAGAGGCCGCACGCTCCGGGGAAGTCCTTCTTGGTGAAGACGTGGTATTGCCCGTTGTCGTCCATGCCGCTCTGCTTCGGCACGTCGATCGTGTCGGTGACCTGATGCCCCTTGCGCAGCGCGTCCGCGATCGCGAACATCTTCGCGGTCGACCCGAACTGGACACCGCCGTTGCCGCCACCCGGGAACGAATAGCCGATCGAGGTCTTCCCGGGGCCGCCGGAGTTGCTGTATGACGTGTTTTGCGCCGACGCGAGGATCAGGCCCGTGCC
>CAYPQR010000812.1:0-1364 GCA_964412865.1 uncultured Intrasporangiaceae bacterium | reverse complement strand
CTCCTCGCGCAGGGTGTTGCCGGTCTCGACGGTGATGCCGGCGCGGCTGCGGTAGTGCTCGACCAGCCGCAGCAGGGCGGGCCCGGTGGGACGGCGTCCCGGCTGGATGTCGCACGAGGCGGCCTTGGCCTCCTGGATGTGCACGTTGGGGTCGAGGGTGAGCCCGATGAGGTCGTTGGCGCTGTCGCCGGACACCAGCGCCCCGCCACCGCCCTGGCCCCAGTGGTAGGGCAGACCGATCTGGTGGATCCGCTGCCCGTCGACGTCGAGCGGCGTCATCCGGTCGGTGACCAGCACGCGCGCCTCGATCGCCGTGCGCGCGGTGACGATGGTCGCCCACCCTCCGTTGTCCAGGCCGCGTTCGCGCGCGAGCTCGGGGGAGACCTCGCAGAAGAACTCGGGCTGCAGCTCGGCGAGGTAGCCCGACCAGCGGCTCATCCCGCCGGCCGTGTGGTGCTCGGTGAGCCGGTAGGTCGTGAACACGTAGGGGAACACGTCGCCGCCGGGGGCACCGGCCGAGGGGTTGGACAGGTTGTCCTTGCGCTTGAACACCTCCCGCGTCGGGTTGGACTGCTGGGAGTAGAACGGGTTGCGGACCGGCGACTCCTGCGGCTCGTAGTGCGCCGGCATCGGCCCGTCGAGCAGCCCCTTGGGCGCGTAGAGCCAGCCCTTGCCGTCGGCCTGCATGATGAAGGCGTCGTCGCCCGCGAGGCCGGCCGCGCCGGGAGTGCCGGGCTCGGGCCGGTAGGACGGGGCCTTGGTCTTGGGGAAGTCGGGGACGTCGTGCCCGGTCCAGCTGCCCGACTCCTCGTCCCACCACACGTAGGCCTTGCGCTCGCTCCACGGCTTGCCGTCGGGGTCGGCGGAGGCCCGGTTGTAGAGGATGCGCCGGTTGGAGGGCCAGGCCCATCCCCAGTCCAGTGCGACCCAGGACTGCTCGGATCCCGGCTTCTTGGACGCCGAGTGGTTGATGCCGTCGGCGTAGACCCCGGTGTAGATCCAGCAGCCGCCGAGCGTCGACCCGTCGGGCTTCATCTGCGTGAAGCTCGAGAGCATGTCGCCGGCACGGTGGTCCTCGCCGTCGGTGAGGTGCCAGCCGTTGATCTCGCGCAGCACCGCGTCGGCCGAGGCGCCGGGCCGGCCGTCGGCCCGGTCGTAGTCCCAGGTGAGATCTAGGATCGGGCGGTCACGCTCGTCGGTGGAGCCGGCGAGCCGCTCGCGGACCTTCTGCCCGAGCAGGTAGAAGAAGTCGAGCTCGCTGCGGCAGTCACCCGGCGGATCGATCGCCTGGTGGTGCCACTGGAGCATGCGCTGGGTCTGGGTGAAGGTGCCGTCCTTCTCCACGTGCGAGGCGGCCGGGAAGA
>CAYPQR010000811.1:0-1365 GCA_964412865.1 uncultured Intrasporangiaceae bacterium | reverse complement strand
CGGACGATGCTCCAATCCCAGAGATCCATCAGGCAAACCCTCCGTTCGCGCCGCCACCGGCCGCCGCCTCTGCCGCGCGATTGACGGACGCCAGCTTGTCCGGCTTGAGGCCAAGTCGCCGCTGCGACCGGATCTCAAGGCGTCGCAGCCACGCCGAGAAGGCCATCGCGACGAGGTAGTAGAGCACGAAGGAGATCCCATAGATCGTCAGCGTGCTCACTCCCTGCTTGCGCAGATCGTCGGCCGCGGCCGTCAAGTCGATCAGGCCAACGATGAAGGCAACGGCGGTCCCCTTGACCAGCATGACCATCAGGCTGTTCAACCCGGGCAGCATCAGTGCCCACGCCTGGGGCCAGATGATGCGGCGGATCTTGGTGATCCACGGCATGGAGAGCGCCGTGGTGGTCTCCCACTGGCCGGGAGGCACCGCGGTGAGCCCACCACGGATCACCTCCGAGCCGTAGGCACCGTAGTTCAGGCCGAGTGCGATGACGCAGTAGAGCAGAGGGTGCGGCTCCGTGTTGAACACCTGCGGGGGGACGAATACGAAGAAGAACACCTGCACGACCAGCGACGTGCCGCGGAAGAACTCCACGATGATCCGCGAGATGACCCGCAACACCGCGAACCGCGTCATCGCGGCGAGCCCGAGCACGACGGCGATACAGAACGCCAGCGCTCCGCCGAAGACCGACAGTTCCACCGTCATCCTCAGGCCGTCGAGCAGGTCGTGCCATTGACTCTGTGCCAGCCCGAGCACGTCGGCGGGTGCGACGAAGAGTTCAGACATGATCAATCAACACGATCAATCAAGGTGGGTAGCGGTCGTCCGCCGGTCACTTCGCGCTGGGCAGCTTGCCGGAGCACAGGTACTTGGTGTCCGCCGTCTTACCCTTCGGGCGCTCCGCCTCGGTGAAGCCGAACTTGCCGACGATCTTGAGGAACTCCTTCGGGTCGTTGACGATCTTCTTCAGTTCCTTGTTGTAGGCGTTGAGCAGCTTGGAGTCGCTCTTGCGGAAGACCGCCGCACCGGCCCCGATCTGCTTCTTGCCGTCGACAACCGCGGTGAACGCGTCGGTGACCTCGACCTTGTCGCCCGCATTCTGGGTCTTGACCAGCTTGCGCAGTGAGATGGCGGTCAGCGCGAAGACGTCGGCACGGCCGCTCTCGACGGCCTGCAGGCCGTCCTGCGGGGAACCGACCGACTGCGTCTGCATTCCCATCTTCTTGGCGTAGCCGGCCTCGATCGCACCGGTCTCGGTGACCAGGTTGGCACCCTTCTTCTTGATGTCCTGCATGTTGTGCAGGCCCTTCGGGTTGCCCTTGGGCACCAGCAGCGCCGTCTTGTAGACGATCTCCGGGTAG
>CAYPQR010000810.1:0-1367 GCA_964412865.1 uncultured Intrasporangiaceae bacterium | reverse complement strand
CCACGAGTGGCTCCTCTCATGCGGCGCGAAAAGTCCCTTCCATTCTGCACCGCCACACGCCATATGCGACCGTGACCCCACCCACTTTCCGAAATATGGTCGTTACTTTCCAGTAGGTTTCTCTGGTCTCATGTCCACGCCATGACGCGTTTGCCGCGTTCGGTTGCAAAGTGGGCCAGTTCCTAGTGGACTACGCCCATGCACATCGCAATATCCCGCATTCGACGAGGGAAAGGGCAATGGTGAACCGCACCGCAGGGGCGAGGCTCGCTGAGCGTCTCGGGTTCGAGAACGGCTTCGTGGTCCAGGAGTTCGGGTGGGACGACGACGCCGACGAGAACTTCCGCGAGGAGATCGAGGATGTCATCGGCTCTCCCCTGGAGGACGTCGATTACGACGGCGTGGTCGATGCGGTCGTCCTGTGGTGGCGCGAGGGGGACGGCGATCTCATCGACGACTGCGTCGATGCGCTCACCAATCTCGGCGACAAGGGGTTCATCCTGTTGCTCGTGCCGAAGGCGGGGCACCCCGATCATGTCGACGCCAGCGACATTGCCGAGGCGGCGCAGACCGCCGGGCTGAAGTCGGGGCCGTCCACGAAGGCCGGCGAGGAGTGGATCGCCACCAAGCTGATCCAAGGCGGCGTGCAACGTCAGCGCTAGTCGCCGGTGCCGGGGGTCTGGCCCATGCAGGTCGGTGATGCGGCGCCGGACTCGGCGCTTCCGGACCAGTTCGGCCAGGAGACGCGACTGTGCGATGCCGCAAGGGCGACCCTTTTGGTGTTCTATCCCTTTGCGTTCTCCGGCATCTGCACATCCGAGATGACCGCGATCCAGGACGACCTGGACGCGTTCGACAACGATGCCCTGCGGGTGCTCGCGATCTCGTGCGACCCGATGTTCACGCTGCGTGCGTGGGCGGAGACGCAGGGGTTCGACTTCCCGCTGCTCTCGGACTTCTGGCCGCACGGCGCGGTCAGCCGTGCCTTCGGCGTGTTCGACGACGCATCGGGTATGGCGGTGCGTGGCACCTTCCTGATCGACCGCGCGGGGGTGGTCCGGTGGACCCTGGTGAAGGGCCCGGGGGAGTCCCGCGACCTGGGCGCGATCGCCGGCGCCGTCGCGCGGCATACCGTCTGAGTCCTCGGCGCGTCGGTCAGTCGGGGGCGCGGAGGGAAGCGAGCATCTCGACGGCGACCTTGCGCGCGGCGGCGTGCCGCTGCTGCGGGGTGCCCGGCACCAATGCGGGCGCGTCGCCCGGGGGGTCGAGGGTGCCGACCGCGATGGACGCAAAGGCCGCCAAGGCCCGCAGAGCGCGTTCGGCGTCGCGATCCCTGCCGGCGATCGTGGTGACGAGCCGGTACATCT
>CAYPQR010000809.1:0-1384 GCA_964412865.1 uncultured Intrasporangiaceae bacterium | reverse complement strand
TGCCCGTCGTGGGCTTCGAATGCGTGGGCCACCGTCGCCAGGCACGCCAGCTGGAGCTCCTCGAGCGTCAGACCGTGACTCGAGGTGACGGATCAGCGACGTAGGACCGCGCGGGTCGAGGTATACCTCCACAGTCCGAGCGAGATCGTGCCGAGCAGCAGCGGTCCGACGACCAGAGTGACTCGCCAGATGAGAATCGCTGCGACGACGTCGGGCTCATAGGCCACACCCGAGATGACCACCAGACCACCCAACAGCACCGAGTCGAGGATGCCGGTGCCCTGCAGCGGCAGGATCGTCAAGGGATAGGCGATCAGGAAGACCGTCATCACCTTGGTCGCCGGCAGTGCACCCGACTCGACGTCGAGGAATCGCAGCGCCATCAGCAGGATGACGCCGTCGACGAGCGTCATGACACCACGGGCCACCAGGGCCGGGATCAGCCCCTTGCCCAGAGCGCCCGCCGACTCGGTGCGTATCCGCACCAGGCTCGCGGCCCACGCCTCGGGGTCGGTGCGACGCCGCACCCTCTTCACGATCCTCCCGCTCACCCGGCCGATCAGGGCAGCGGGTCGGTCACCTCGGACGATCGCCAGCAGGAGGGCGATCATGATGACGCCGACCAACAAGCTCAGGGCCGCCAAAAACGAGTATTGACCGCGGATTCCGGTGATCGCGACGAACACCAGGCCGAGCGCACCCGACATGAAACGGACGGCCGACGAGGTGATCTTGTCCAGCATCACGCCGGTCATCCCGGTCACCCCATCGATGCCCCACGACTGAAACATCTTGACCCGGAGCACGGCGTCGGATGGCGGTGGAACGACGCGGGCTGCCAGGTTGCCTGCCAGGTCACACATCATGGCGCGCATCAGATTCAGTCCCGGCACGAAGACCCACATCGGGCTGGCGTTGAGCGCCTGCCGGACGAGTAGCGCAATGATCTGCAGCACGACATACAGCAGCCCGAGTCGGCCGAATGCCGCCCACACATCGGACCATTCGACCGTGCCGACCATTTCCACCGTCGCGCGATATACGAGGAAGCCGATCACCAGCATGATGGCGACACGAAGGATGCGTTTGCGCATCCTCGGGCGCTTCCGCTCGAGATCACCCGACGCTTCGACGGATTCACTCATCGCGAACCAGATGTCTGGAAGGAGCAGGCCCGCGGTGATGACACATCACAGGATCTGCATCTGCCGCGCCCGGTCTATGGCTTCGCGTCGGCTGTGCACGGACAGCTTCCGGTATACGGCTCCGATATGGGTCTTGACGGTCGTCGTGGAGACGCACAACTCCGCGGCGATGTCGGCCGCCGACATGCTGGTCGTCAGCAGCCGGAGTATCGCGGACTCCCGCCTGGTCAGCGGGGAGT
>CAYPQR010000808.1:0-1388 GCA_964412865.1 uncultured Intrasporangiaceae bacterium | reverse complement strand
GGCTCTTGTGACTCTTCCGTGGGTGGTCAGCGCGCCTGAGTGAGCGCACACCGTTCTCCTGGCTAGGTTTCTGGACTGTCGAGGAACAGAAACCAGTGAGTGGAGAACGGTGTGCGTGGTTCCAGCGTATGGGGCGCCCTGCTGGGGGTCGAGCAGGCGGTCGTCGAGGATGTCGAGCTGGACGAGGATGAGCAGGTCCTGGTGGCGTGTGTGCGCCCGAAGAAGACGGCGCGGGGGCGGTGCGGGCGGTGCGGGAGCAGGTCTGCGTGGTACGACCACGGAGAGGGACGTCGTCGATGGCGTGGCTTGGATCTGGGCACGGTGCGTGTCTTCCTGGAGGCCGACGCCCCGCGAGTGAGCTGCCGCGTGCACGGGCCGACCGTGATGGCGGTGCCGTGGGCGCGGCACGGCGCGGGTCACACTCGCGACTTCGATGCGCAGGTCGCGTGGTTGGCAACGCATACCTCCAAGAGCGCGATCACCCAGTTGATGCGCATCGCGTGGCGTACCGTCGGGTCGATCCTGACGCGGGTCTGGGACGACGTGGAGGCGGTGCACGACCGGTTCGCCAATCTGAGACGGATCGGGATCGATGAGATCTCCTACAAGCGCGGACACAAGTACCTGACGGTCGTAGTCGACCACGACACCGGCAGGTTGCTGTGGGCCGCGCCAGGCCGAGACACCGCGACGCTGGAGACGTTCTTCGACCTGCTTGGACAAGACCGATCCGCAGCAATCACGCACGTATCCGCCGACGGGGCACCATGGATCAAGAAGGCCGTCACCCAACGGTGCCCGACCGCGATCCAGTGCGCCGACCCGTTCCACGTCGTCAAGTGGGCTACCGAGGCGCTGGACCGAGTACGCCGCGATGCGTGGAACGCCGCACGCGGGCGGCACCATGCTGGGCGTTCACGAGGACAGGCCAAGGCGATCAAGCACGCCCGCTACGCGTTGTGGAAGAACCCCGAGAACCTCACCGTCCGGCAGGAAGCCAAGCTGGCCTGGATCGCCAAGACCGACCCCCGCCTACACCGGGCATACCTGCTCAAAGAAGGCCTGCGCACCATCTTCCAGCTACCCCTGACCGAGGCGGCCGAGGCAATAGACCGATGGATCAGCTGGGCCAGACGCTGCCGCATTCCCGAGTTCGTCTCCTTGCAACGCAGCATTGTCACTCACCGCGACTCGATCCTCGCGGCCATCGAGCACGGCCTGTCGAACGGACCTATCGAGTCCGTCAACACCAAGATCCGCCTCATCACCCGCGTCGCCTTCGGCTTCTCCTCACCCCAAGCCCTGATCGCCATGGCCATGCTCAACCTCGGCGGCCACAAACCCATCCTTCCAGGCCGAAAATGACCCACGGATACGTCAGGAGAGCC
>CAYPQR010000807.1:0-1396 GCA_964412865.1 uncultured Intrasporangiaceae bacterium | reverse complement strand
CTGTCCGAGGTGATGCGCCTGGTGCACGCCGCCAACAAATACGTCACCGACACCGAGCCGTTCCGGCTGAAGGGCGACGACCAGCGCGAGCGGCTCGCGACCGTGCTGCACACGCTGCTGCAGGCGGTCAGCGACCTCAACACGATGATGGCGCCGTTCCTGCCGCACGCGAGCAACGCGATCCACCGGGTGATCGGCGGCGAGGGCGAGTTCATGCCGATGCCGTCGCTGACGCAGGTGCGCGACCTCGACGACGACTCGCGCGCCTACCCGGTGATCACCGGCGACTACTCGGCGACGCCGCCCTGGCGGTCGGAGCCGGTGACGCCGGGCACCCCCATCGCCAAGCCGAAGCCGGTGTTCGCCAAGCTCGACCCGATCGACCCGCGCGACCCGTTCGGGCACGGTGCCTGAGATCGCCTGCCCCGGGAGGTCGATGTGAGCAAGGGCGAGCAGCATCGGTCCGATCCGCCGCCGGCGCCTCAGCCGCTGCCGATTCCGGTGGTGGACAACCATACTCACCTCGACATCAGCCGTGACGGTATGCCGCGGGCGGACCTGGAGTCGGTCATCTCGGCGGCCGCGGCGGTCGGCATCGACCGGATGGTGCAGGTGGGCTGCGACCTGGCCAGTGCGCGCTGGACGCACGACGTCGTCCAGCGGCATCCACAGCTGCTGGGTGCGGTCGCGATCCACCCCAATGAGGCGCCGGGGCACGAGCAGCGCGGCGAGGTCGATGACGCCCGTGCCGAGATCGAGCGGCTGGCCGCGCACCCGCGCATCCGGGCGATCGGTGAGACCGGGCTCGACTACTTCCGCACCGGCCCCGAAGGCGTGGCCGCGCAACAGGATTCGTTCCGCTGGCACATCGATCTGGCCAAGCGCGCGGGCAAGGCGCTGCAGATCCACGACCGTGACGCGCACGCCGACGTGTTGCGCATCCTGCGGGAGGAGGGAGCGCCGGAAGTCACTGTGATGCATTGCTTCTCGGGCGATGTGCTGATGGCTCAGGAGTGTGTCGAGCGCGGCTACTACCTGTCGTTCGCGGGCACCGTCACCTTCAAGAACGCGCCCGGTCTGCGGGACGCGCTCGCCGTCACGCCGCCGCGGCACCTGCTGGTGGAGACCGACGCGCCATACCTCACGCCGAGCCCGTATCGCGGCGCGCCCAACGCGCCCTACCTCGTGCCGATCACGGTCCGGGCGATGGCGGCGGTGCTGGGGATGGACGTGCCGACGCTGTGTCAGGACCTGTCGGCCAACAGCGAGCGGGTCTACGGTCCGTGGTGAGGCGTCGGCAGCGCCACACGAGACAACTTTGTTACCAAAACTTGACCAAATGGGTATTGATCCGTCATCGTGGGTGCGCTCAACCCGTGAACGGCCTGTGTGGAGC
>CAYPQR010000806.1:0-1406 GCA_964412865.1 uncultured Intrasporangiaceae bacterium | reverse complement strand
CATCGTCAATCTCGACAGCGTCGAGGCGATCGAAGTGGATGGGCGCAACCGGCACATGGTGATTCTCGACGCCGGGCAGCGCGTGCCCGTCAGCCAGAAGAACTGGAACCGGCTGCGCGCACGCCTCTCTCGCTTCGACGGCGGCTACTGAACCCCCCGGCAACGAGAACGGCGCCGCTCGCAACATCAAGCCCGCGATTCGGGACAAGTCGATGTCGCGGCCCCTGAATCCTAACTAGCGTCAATTACGTTCCAGCAGTGTCGGTTCCACGCCCCAAAACTTGTGAGCATAGACCGGTCCTCCACCCGCTGGGACACCGGTCGCGCCGACCGGTCCACGCCTCTCAAGGGAGAACGTCATGACCCTCCACCTCTCATACGCGTCCGAACAGTCATCAGGAACGCCCTACTCGCTGACGCTGAAGAACGAGTCGCAGCAGGCATACACGTTCTACGTCTTCCAGAAGGCGCCGGACCAGGAGTCGCAGAACATCTTCTCTCTCGCCTGGTTCGCGAGCCCGTTCAAGATCGTGCCCGACAATCAGATCCAGTTCCACTGGACGATCGACTACAACATGGTCTGGGGAGCGACAGGCGCCCTCGTTCCCGGAGTCGACTTCGTCGCTTCGGGCCACGTCGACGCCGACCCGAGGAGCGCCAACACGTGCAGCTTCACCGTCGATTCGGAACCGCATCTCACCGCGCCGACCAAGGGTGACCCGGTAGGGGCGCTCGTGATCAATGTCGGGTCGAACGTTCCGTTTGGCACCTATTCGGTCGGGATCGGAATGTCGGACGCGGTCACCTTCGCCGTCCAGGCCGGCCCGAGCATGCATCACGTCTTCACACCGACGCCGACCTATTGGATCGGCGCGGGCAACGACATGAAGGCCGGCGAGGTGCTCGACATCGTGACCAGCAACCCCGTGTCCGAGGTGACGTTCCCATACAACATCTATTCGCTGACCTACACGCTCAATGACAAGAACACCTGGGAGATAACCGATTAGAACCACCGTCGGTCCGCCTCCCGAGCCCATCCACACCGGACCGGGAGGCGGACCATCCTGCCATGGAAGGAATGGAAGCCATGAGTGAACTCATCGTGGGGACGGTTTTGCCCTTCGCCGGCCAGGTCGACCCTGTCGCCGGCAGCGCCAACCGGACCTGGGCCAACCTGCCCTGCCGACCCCGTCAGGCGGCCGAACGACCGGTGACACGCCGGAATTCGCCATTCCAGACCTTCGCGGCATGTTTCTGCGTGGTATGGACGCCGGGTCAGGGCTCGACCCCGACGCAGCCGGCCGGGCTGCCCCGACGGGCGATCATACAGCCAACGTGGTCGGCTCTCTGCAGTGCGACGCACTGCAGTCACACACTCATCACTACAAGCACACGCAACCGGC
>CAYPQR010000805.1:0-1409 GCA_964412865.1 uncultured Intrasporangiaceae bacterium | reverse complement strand
TGCTGCCGATGCTGCACCTGATCCAGAGCATCGACGGTTTCGTCACCGGGCGCGGGGTGACGTTCTGCGCCGAGAAGCTCGGTCTCAGCGAGGCCGAGATCAGTGCGGTGGCGACCTACTACACGCAGTACAAGCGCCACCCCAACGGCGACTACACGATCGGCGTCTGCACCAACACGCTCTGCGCGATCATGGGTGGCGACCTGATCTTCGACGCCCTGTCGGAGCACCTGGGCATCGGTCACGACGAGACGACGCCCGACGGCAAGATCACGTTGGAGCGTGTCGAGTGCAACGCGGGATGTGATTATGCGCCCGTGGTGATGGCCAACTGGGAGTTCTGCGACCGGCAGACGCCGGAGTCGGCCTGCCAGATGGCCGATGACCTGCGCGCCGGGAAGGACGTCACGCCCTCGCGCGGTGCCGCGAAGGTGTGCGCGTTCAAGCACGTCGAGCGGGTGCTCGCGGGCTTCCCCGACGAGCATGCCGACGAGGGCATCGGTGCGGGCGACGCGTCGCTGGAGGGGCTGCGGCTGGCCCACCGAGAGGGCTGGCACGCTCCCGGCGACGAGCCGACCGAGCACGACCAGGCGTCGGCGACGACCGATGAGCCGGGCGGCCCGCATCCCGGACACCCGCACAGCTCGAGCGATTCGAGTGGAGGGGACAACTAGAGATGGCCACGACACTGACACCGGTCCTCACCAAGCACTGGGACGACCCGCGCAGCTGGACTCTCGACTCCTACGCGCGGCACGGCGGATACAAGGCACTCGAGAAGGCCCTGGGCATCGAACCGGCCGACCTGGTCGAGCAGGTCAAGAGTTCGGGTCTGCGCGGGCGCGGCGGCGCCGGCTTCCCGACGGGGCTCAAGTGGTCGTTCCTGCCCAAGCCCGACGGCGGCCCGCGCTACCTCGTCGTCAACGCCGACGAGTCGGAGCCGGGCACCTGCAAGGACATCCCGCTGATGATGGCGACGCCGCACACGCTCGTCGAGGGCGTCGTCATCACCTCGTTCGCGATCGGCTGCAACCACGCGTTCATCTACCTGCGCGGTGAGGTCGTGCACGTCTATCGCCGGCTGCTGAAGGCGGTGCAGGAGGCCTACGACGAGGGGCATCTGGGCAAGAACATCCACGGCAGCGGCTTCGACCTCGACGTCACCGTCCACGCGGGCGCCGGCGCCTACGAGTGCGGCGAGGAGACCGCCTTGCTCGACTCGCTCGAGGGGCGCCGCGGCCAGCCTCGGCTGAAGCCTCCCTTCCCTGCCGTCGAGGGCCTGTATGCGCGTCCCACTGTCGTCAACAACGTCGAGTCGATCGCCTCGGTTCCCAGCATCATCGGCAACGGCCCAGACTGGTTCGCCGGCATGGGCACCGAGAAGTCGCAGGGCTTCGGCATCTTCAGCC
>CAYPQR010000804.1:0-1432 GCA_964412865.1 uncultured Intrasporangiaceae bacterium | reverse complement strand
GGGCCTTCTCCAGCAGATTCTCGCGGAGCCAGGAGCCGGTCTGCGCGTAGGCCGAAGCGGCCTCGCGCGCGGCCTCGGCGATGGCCGGATGGTCGCGACCGACCGTCGCGAAGTAGCCGTCGTCCGCCGTGTGGTCCACGGTCTGCCGTATGCAGGCCTCGACCTGGCGGCGGGCCGCGACCCGGCCCTGGGCACTCGCGTGCGCCAGGGACTGTTGCCAGCCCTTCAGCGCGGCGGGCATGGCGCGCAGGCGCAGGCCGATCGTGTCGACCTGCTCGTCGGTGCCGGTCGGCATCAGGTCGAGGATGTCGCGCATTTCCTGCAAGGGCGAGGCGATCACGTTGAGGGCCATCAGGTCGAGCCCTGCCTCGTGGGCCTCGACCTCCAGCCCGAGCCGTTCGCGCATGGCGGCGATCGTGACCTTGTCGATCTCGTCGGCCGGGGTCGCGGCGTCGAGTGCGGTGAGGGTCGTGCGCGCCAGGTCGACGCGCGCCTGCATACCGTCGGGGGAGAAGTCGTCGAGTTCGCCGTCATGGCCCGGAGCGCCGAGGTAGGTGGCGGTGATCGGGCTGAGCTGCACCGTGGCGTCGTGGTGTGCGTCGGCAATGGCATCGACCCGGGTAGGGGTCCTCTTGGTGTCTTCAGTCACACTGCCGAACGTACCGGACCGGTATCGAGCGGCCGAACGAAATACCCTCAGCGCGGCAGCGAGGAGCGGCGCCAGTCGCGGCGCGCCCGGCCGGCCCAGGACGATCTCGGGGCGGCCGGTGCGGGGTCGTCGCCGGCGACGGCGGCCAGCACGGTGACGAGCGCGGCCAGTTCCTCGGGAGTCGGGTTGCCGTGTTCGATCCGGAGGGCCGGGGCCGGCGCCTCGTCCTGCGTGCTCACGACCTTCTCCCTTCCATGCTTCGTGTCGTCTCGCGTGTGGGGAGCGGGGGTCACAGCGGGATGTTCCCGTGCTTCTTGGGCGGCAGCTTCTCACGCTTGGTGCGCAGGGCGCGCAGTGCCTTGATCAGCTGGATGCGTGTCTCGGACGGCGGGATCACCGCATCGACGTAGCCGCGCTCGGCGGCGACATACGGGTTGGCGAAGGTGTCCTCGTATTCGCCGATCAGCTCCTGGCGCCGGGCGTCGACCGCGCGGGTGTCGCCGTTGGTCTCCTCCTCGACGGCGGCCAGCTGCTTGCGATAGAGGATGTTCGCCGCACCCTGGGCGCCCATGACGGCGATCTGCGCGGTCGGCCAGGCGAAGTTGACGTCGGCGCCCAGATGCTTGGAGCCCATCACGTCATACGCGCCGCCGTAGGCCTTGCGGGTGATGACGGTGACCAGCGGCACGGTCGCCTCGGCATACGCGAACAACAGCTTGGCGCCGCGGCGGATGATGCCGCCCCACTCCTGGTCGGTGCCCGGCAGGAACCCGGGCACGTCGA
>CAYPQR010000803.1:0-1434 GCA_964412865.1 uncultured Intrasporangiaceae bacterium | reverse complement strand
TTGGCCATCTCCTCCGGCTCGCCGAAGCGGCCCATCGGCACGTGCACCAGACGCCGCTGCGCCTTCTCGGGGTCGTTCGCATAGAGCTCCTGCAGCAATGGCGTGTTGACCGGTCCGGGGCAGAGCGCGTTGACGCGGATCCCCTCCCGCGCGAACTGCACGCCCAGCTCGCGGCTCATCGTCAGCACACCGCCCTTGGATGCGGAATACGAGATCTGCGACGTCGCCGCACCCAATACGGCAACGAACGACGCCGTATTGATGATCGAACCCCGCTGCTGCTCGCGCATATACGGCAGTGCCGCCTTGCAGCACAGATAGACGCTCGTCAGGTTGACGTCCTGCACTCTGCGCCACGCGTCCAGGTCGGTGTCCAGGATCGAGTCGTCCTCGGGCGGCGAGATCCCGGCGTTGTTGAAGGCGATGTCCACCGACCCATAGGTGTCGTTGGCGGCCTCGAAGAGCGCGTCGACCTGCGCCTTGTCCGTGACGTCCGTGTGCACGAAGAGCCCGCCGACGGCATCCGCCGCCTTCTTCCCGGAAGCGTCGTCCACGTCGGCGACGACGACATGCGCCCCCTCCTCCGCCAGGCGTCGCACGGTCGCCAGGCCGATTCCAGACCCTCCACCGGTCACGACCGCCGTGCGATCCTGCACCCGTCCGCTCACGTCATGCCTCCTTGTCCGTCGCGATGAAGACGTTCTTCTCCTCGGTGAACGCATAGGGAGCGTCCGGTCCGAGTTCCCGGCCTATGCCGGACTGCTTGTATCCGCCGAACGGCGTCCAATACCTCACTGCCGAATGTGAATTCACGCTGAGATTGCCGGATTCGACCCCTCGTGCGACGCGCAGCGCCCGGCCCACGTCACTCGTGAAGATCGACCCCGACAGACCGTATGCCGAGTCGTTGGCCATCGCGATCGCCTCGTCCTCGTCCTCGAACGGCAGGACGGCCGCGACCGGGCCGAAGACCTCCTCCTGCCAGACGGCGTCACCCGTGCCGCGCGGCAACACGATCGTCGGCGGCACCCAGTATCCGGCGCCGTCCGGGGCGTGGCCGGTGAACGCCACCTCGGTCCCGTCGAGGTAACCGAGCACCCGTTCCCGCTGCGGCGCCGAGATCAGGGGGCCCATCTCGCTGTCACGGTCGTTCGACGGGTCGGCGACCCGTATGCCGGAGACTGCGTCGTTCAACGCGTCCAGGAACTGCTCGTAGACGCTGCGCTGCACCAGGATCCGCGACCGGGCGCAGCAGTCCTGGCCGGCGTTGTCGAAGACGGCGTACGGCGCCGTCGCGGCGGCCCGCGCAAGGTCGGCGTCGGCGAAGACGATGTTGGAGCTCTTGCCGCCCAACTCCAGTGTGCAGTGCTTGACCTGCTGCGCGCATCCGGCCATCACCCGCTTGCCGACGGCTGTCGACCCGGTGAACGCCAC
>CAYPQR010000802.1:0-1441 GCA_964412865.1 uncultured Intrasporangiaceae bacterium | reverse complement strand
GCCGACGCCTGACCGGCCTCGAAGATCCCGAAGCGGGTGCACGCCGACCCGACCAGCAGCGCGGCGCCCGACACGGCCGACACCAGGCGACTGCTCCACGAAGAGCCGCCCAGAACACCGGTTTCCGAGACCACCGCGCCGAGCGCACCCACACCCGACAGCACCTGCGAGGCGCGCATGAGCGTGCCTGCTCTCCCCTCGTCCAGCGTCTGGGAGGACAGGCCCATCGACTTGCGCATCCAGGCATCCGCGGCAATCTCGGCGATCACCCCGCCGATCGCCATACGCCGCGCCGGACCCGCGTGCGCCACCGGGGCGGTCAGCATCCCGAAGCCGCCCGCCGCACTGGCCGCGGACCCCGCGAAGACGAACGGCAGCTGACCGGAGGCGTCGTGCCAGGCGGGCGTCGCGGTGTCACCGATCAGCACTGCGGTGTATGACGCCACCAGCGGGCCGGTCGCGGCCGCGCCCCACCCAGCGGGCCGGCCGACCATCTGCAGGCCACGAGTGACGACGGACGGCAACGCCTTTTGCGCACCGGCCGGCAACAACTGCGCAGCCTCCGCCGTCGCGGCCACACCCGCGAGCGGGCCGTAGGCCATGAGGGTCCAGGTGCCCATCGACATCGGCGACGTCGGCCGGAACACCCGAAGCATGTTGAGGAAGCGGCTCGGCTTGCCCAGATCGTGGACGAGGAAGTAGAGGCTCGCGCTGACTGCGCCGAGGGCCCCCATCCTGCTGCTGCGGGCCAGCGCCGACCGTCCGGTCAGGTCGGCCCCGGCCGCCAGCAGCGACGACGCACCCGCCAGGCCGCCCGCGAAGAGGTAGGCCGGGATGTCCGCCTTCCACGGCGACTCCTTGACGACGGGTTTCCCGTAGTAGGAGGTGAACTCGGCCTCGGGAACCATCGCGCGCTCCCCGCCGCGCCGGCCTCCGCGACGCCTGCCGCCCCGCCGCCTCGCACCCAGCGGCCGGCCCCGACGACCGCGGGGTCGTTCGTCGTCCGGCCAGCGGCCATACCGCGTCTCGCTCTGCCCGGGAGCCGTGCTCATCAGGCACCTCCGAGGAAGCTGATCACCGCACCGGCGGCCAGTCCGGCGGCGGCCAGCCCTGCGCGCTTCCACATGTGGGGCAGATCGCGTGTGGTGACAACCGGGTCCGGCGGCATGCCATAGACCTCGGGCTCGTCGAGCAGCAGGAACATCGCACCCACGCCGCCCACCCCGTCGTTCGGGTCGTCGCCATACATCCGGGCGCCCTCCACACCCTGCTCGTGCAACTCCTCGACCCGCTGCCGTCCGCGTTCGCGCAACTCGTCGACGTCGCCGAACATGATCGACTCGGTCGGGCACGCCTTCGCGCACGCCGGCATCTCGCCGTCGCCGAGGCGGTCGTAGCACAGCGTGCACTTCTGGGCGATGCCGACGTTCTTGTCCTCGGC
>CAYPQR010000801.1:0-1442 GCA_964412865.1 uncultured Intrasporangiaceae bacterium | reverse complement strand
CCCCGCATGAGGTATGACTGGATGCTGCTCGCGCCGGTGCTGATCCCCGCGGTCGGTGCCGCGGCGCTGCTCGTCCTCGACGCCGTGTTTCCCCGGCTGGGCAGGCTGCACCTGCTGATCGGCGCTGTCCTGTTGCTCGCCGGCGCGGTGTCCGCGGTGCCGTCGGTGATGCCCGGCGCGACGACCGGGCACACGCTGTGCATCGGCAGCACCACCTGCCTGTACGAGGTCGATCACGTGGGCGCCGGTCTACAGATCGGCGCACTCGTGTCGGCCGCGGTCGTCGCGCTGCTGGCCTACCCGATCCCCACCCCGCGCCGCAGGGCACCGGTGCTCGCGGCGCTCGTGCTGGCCGCCGCGGCGGGTGCGGCCGGGGTGGCCGCCGCGGCCGATCTCGGGTCCTGGCTGGTCATGATCGAGCTCGCGACGCTGCCGACCATCGCGCTGGTGGCGCTGCGCGGGCGCCGCGCCGCGGTCGACGGGTCGCTGTCGCTGTTGATCATGTCGCTCGCGTCGTTCGGCGTGATGGCGATGGGCGCCGCACTGTGGTTCGCGGCGACCGGCGGCGGGCTGCTGGGCGGCAAGACGCTGGTGGCCGCCATCCACGACCCGGACGACCAGCGGGTGCTCGCCCTGGCGATGATGTTCATGCTCGCCGGGTTGGCATTCAAGCTGTCGCTGGCGCCTTTTCACGCGTGGACGCCCGAGGCTGTGGGCGGTGCCTCCGTGCCGATCGGCGCATACCTCGTGGTCACCTCCAAGATCGCGGGTCTCGCCGCTCTGCTCGTGCTGCTGCGGTCGACCGCGGCGTTGGGCAATTCGGTGCTGGCCGCCCTCGGGCTGCTGGCCGCCGTGTCGATGACGGTCGGCAACGTCCTGGCCCTTCGGGAGCACGCGACCTTGCGCTTCCTCGCCTGGTCGACGGTCGCTCAGGCCGGGTGGGTCCTCCTTCCGCTCGCCACCGTCACCGGGTCGTCGAGGCGCGCCGCGGCGGGATACCTGCTGATCTATGCGCTCGCCACCCTGGTCGCGTTCGCAGTCGTCACGGCCGTGGCGCACGCCGACGGTCGCGGCCACGCCCTGCGGCTCGAGGATTTCCGCGGCCTGGTGCGTCGCCGGCCGGTGCTGGGCACCGCGCTCGGTATGGCGCTGCTCGTCCTCGCCGGTCTGCCGCCGGGCGTCGTCGGCCTGGTCGCCAAGGTGCTGGCCCTGGCGCCGGTCGCGGGCCACCGGCTGTGGCTGCTCGCGGTCATCGCGGCCCTCAACGCCATGCTCGGCGTCGCCGTCTACCTGCGCTGGCTGCGCCTGGTGCTCGGCAGAGAGCGTCCCGGCGAGCGGCCACGCGGGAGAGTCCACCCCGTGCACGGGGCCATCGTGCTGGTCGGGGTGCTCGCCCTGATTGCCACGAGCATCGCGCCGCAACTGGTGCTCGGCGCCGTCGG
>CAYPQR010000800.1:0-1446 GCA_964412865.1 uncultured Intrasporangiaceae bacterium | reverse complement strand
ATCGTGGCGCTGCTGCTGCGCATCAGCGACCAGGCCCGCCAGCCGACCGTCGAACGCGGCCCGACCGACCTCGGCACCGACGACACGCAGGTGGTGAAGATCCGGTGAGATCCCCCCACATCGCCCGGCAAAGCAGGCACTTTGCCCCGAGACGGGCGGCCGCGGCTGCCTGCCCGGGACGAAAGTGCCCGTTTGGCGGTGCCTCATGAATTCACCCATCAGACGGCTCGGCATCGTCGTCGCGATGATGTTCTGCGCGTTGCTGGTCGCCAGCACCGTGATCCAGTTCGTCCAGGCGAGCGATCTCAACGCCAAGCCCGGCAACCGGCGCACCCTCCTCGCGTCCTACAGCAAGGAGCGCGGCTCGATCCTGGTCGACGGCAACGCCGTCGCCGTCTCCAAGTCGACCGATGACGACCTGAAGTGGTTGCGCACCTACCCCGAGGCCAAGCTGTATGCGGGCGTGACCGGCTTCTACTCGTTCACCTACGGCTCCTCCGGCATCGAGCGCGCCGAGAACGACTTCCTGTCCGGTGACTCGAAGAAACTCTTCTATCGCCGGCTCGTCGACGTCATCACCGGCAAGCCGCAGCAGGGTGCGAGCGTCGAGCTGACCCTGTCGGCCAAGGTGCAGAAGGCCGCCGCCGACGCGCTCGGCAACCAGCGCGGCGCCGTCGTCGCCATCGACCCCAAGACGGGCGCGATCCTCGCCATGGTGACCAGCCCGACCTACGACCCGAACCGGCTGGCCAGCCACAACCTGCAGTCGGTGTCGAAGGCGTGGAAGCAGCTCAACAACGACCCGCACAACCCGCTGATCAACCGCGCCATCAACGGCAACCTCTATCCGCCGGGCTCCACGTTCAAACTGGTGACCAGCGCGGCCGCGCTCTCCAGCGGCGACTACACGCCCGACACGACGGTGCCCGGCCCCGCACGGCTCGCGCTGCCCCAGACCACCGCGTCCATACCCACCGACGACGGTCTGCCGTGCGGACCCAACGACAAGACGAGCCTGCTGCACGCCCTGCAGGTCAGCTGCAACACCGCCTACGCCTCGATCGGCATGGATCTCGGCGCCGACAAGCTGCGTGACCAGGCCGAGAAGTTCGGCTGGGACTCGGGGCTCGACATCCCGATGTCGGTCACCCCCAGCACGTTCCCCAAGGACCTCAACCAGCCGCAGCTCGCGCAGACCGCGATCGGCCAGTTCGACCTGCGCGCCACGCCGCTGCAGATCGCCATGGTGAGCGCGGCCATCGCCAACGACGGCAAGCTGATGAAGCCGCACCTGGTCAAGCGGGTGCGCGACAGCGACCTCGACGTCATCCAGAGCACCGACCCGCAGGAGCTCTCGCAGGCCGTCGACCCGGAGGTGGCCCGGCAGCTGACCACCATGATGGAGGCCGTCGTCACCGGCGGCACCGGCAAGAACGCCGCCATCCC
>CAYPQR010000799.1:0-1452 GCA_964412865.1 uncultured Intrasporangiaceae bacterium | reverse complement strand
GTTGCGATGACCTACTGGACAGTAGCATCCACGGTGAGACTTTGGTCACGCCTCGTGCAACGAGTTGTCCGGCAACGGTGGCTCCGGTTCTATGTGACGTAGCGAATGCGAGGGTCGAGCAGGGTGTACACGAGATCGACGACCAGGGAGAGCGCCAGCACGACGGCGCCGATGAGCACGATGGCTCCGAGCACGGTGTATATGTCGTTGCTCATGGCGCCCCGCCAGGTGAGGAACTCGATGCCGGGATAGTGGAAGAACACCTCCACCGGCACGGCGATGCTGAACATCACCGCGAGTCGGGTCTGTAGCACGGTCAACACGGTCACCGCGCTGTTGCGCAGCACGTGGTGAATCACGATCCGTGGCACGGAGGCGCCTTTGGCGCGGGCAGTGCGCACGTAGTCGGCCAGCAGGCAGTCCGCGGCGGAGTTCTCGGCGAACCGGGTAATCATCGCGGCGGAACCCAGGGCGAGGCTCAATACAGGCGCGACCAGCCCACGCGGGTCGGACAGCACGTCGCCCATGGTCCAGTCGGGGAAGTTGTCCGGTAGCAGATGCGTCCACACCGAGAAGACCTGCAACAGGATCACGGCCAGGTAGAAGCTGGGGATGACGTATATGGCGCCGGCACCGATCCGAAAGGTGCCCCGCAGGGGCCGGGTCCCTTGCCCGAGTGCCAGCCAGATGCCCGCCGCCAGTCCCAGCGGAGTGGCGACCAGGAACGAGAGCACCAGCAAGATCAGGGTGTTGCGCAATGGGATCTGCGCCAACTGCTGCATGGACACGCCTTGGGCGTAACCGGCGACGACAGCGGAGACGGCGTGCACATGGGGCGGGGCGAACGTCAGCTGACCGTGCATCAGGCTGTCCAGGAACCGCTCGTACTGCACGATCACCGGCTGGTCGAACCCGTTGGCGTGGTTGAACACGGCTACGTTCGCGGGAAACGCCTGCCGTCCCAGCACGGCCCGGGCGACGCTACCGGGGATCAGTTTCATCAGCACGAACACGATCGTGGTCACGACCCACAAGGCGATCACCGCCTGAACCAGCCGCGCGACCAGGTAGCGAATCATCACCCGCCCCTCGCGTCAGGCCAACCCGGACTCACACCGAGCAGGTCGGCCGGAAGATCTCTCCTTCCAACGTGCTCCCGCAGTCCAAGAGTGTCAACCGACCCACGACGCGCGATGCCCGCTCGCGTCGACGCCCCCGGCCGGCAGCGGGCAGACCGCGTCGTATCTGCCGCGCTCTGCCCGCTCCTCTACACGCCGGGCCCACAAGCCCGGGCAGACCGCGTCATACCCCGACGTCAGTGCAGCCGATCTCCGCCCACCCAGACGCCCGCGACGTCGCCGGAGGTGCCCATCGCGAACACCTTGGCGAGGGCGTCCGACGGGTCATCGGCATGCCGCAGCCCCACCTGCAGCGCGCCACCCTCGGGCGGCC
>CAYPQR010000798.1:0-1462 GCA_964412865.1 uncultured Intrasporangiaceae bacterium | reverse complement strand
GGGTGCGGGAGAACATCTGCGCCTCGGCCTCGCAGAACTGCGGGAACTCGGTGGCCACGTGCTGCACCGGGCAGTGACCTTGACACAACTGCACACCGGCCATCGGCGTCCCGTCGCCGACCGGCCGGGTCGACGCCGCGTAGCCCTCGCGGGTCAGCGCGTCGGCCAGCACCGAAACTCGTTCTTCGAGGCTGGTCGAAGGATCGCTCGCCGAGGCCGGCAACCTGCGGGCGAACGCCTCCGCCTGCTGGCGTGTGAACTGGTCGACGGCCTCCTGACCCACGTGTTCGCGAAGGTAGCGAAGCACGTCGGACGCCAGTGTGTCGTAGTCGCCGCGCAGTGTCGCGTGTCCCTTCTCGGACAAGACGTAGGCACGGGCCGGCCGACCTCGCCGCCGCCCACCGGGCGTCACATGCTCACGCTCCTCCAGCAGACCCGACTCGGCCAGGCAGTCCAGATGCCGACGCACGGCCGCCGCGGTCAGCCCCAGCCGTCCGGCGAGTTCGGCCGCGGTGATCGGGCCGTCCTCGGACACGGTGCGCAGAACCCGCTGCCGGGTGCCCGCCTCCGCATGCTCGGAGCTGCCCTGGAAAATCACAACACAAGTGTGACGTAATTCGCGTGTGGGATCCAGGCAGGTATACCTAACCCGTGCGTGAGGTGTCTCACGTGGACGCCGACCGCCGCCCGACCACTCAGGATCGCAACCTAGAATCAGCAGTCGTGACCGACTCCGCCGAGCGTGTCGCCATCAGCGACGTGACTCACCATTATGGCGCCAGGCGCGCTCTCGACCGCATGACGTGGTCGGCCCACGCCGGCGCCATCACCTGTGTCCTCGGACCCAACGGGGCGGGCAAGACCAGCATCATGGAGATGGCGGAGGGCCTGCGGCGACCCCAGCACGGCACGGTACGTGTGCTCGGAGCCGACCCGTGGCAGGCACCGGCGGCACACCGGATGCGCGTCGGCGTGATGCTGCAGGACGGCGGACTGCCCGGCGGCTCCAAACCCGTGCGGTTCCTACAGCACGTCGACCAGCTCTACGGCCGCGCCGGCGACCTGGACGCGCTGATCGACGAGCTGGGCATCGACCAGTTCGCGGACACCTCGCTGCGCAGACTGTCCGGCGGTCAGCGACAGCGCGTCGCCCTGGCGGCCGCCCTCGTCGCCCGCCCCGACGTCGCGTTCCTGGACGAGCCGAGCGCCGGGCTCGACCCGCACGCGCGGCGCGACGTCTGGGACCTGATCCGGCGAGCACGCGAGCGCGGATGCGCGGTCATCGTCACCACACACTCCTTCGAGGAGGCCGAACGACTCGCCGACCACATCGTCGTGGTCGCGGACGGCACGGTGGTCGCGGACGGCACCGTCGAGGCGGTCGCCGGTCACGACGGGCTCGAGGACGCCTATTTCGCCCTGACCCGGCCCGCAGGAAGGCCGCACGCCGTATGAGCACCCC
>CAYPQR010000797.1:0-1470 GCA_964412865.1 uncultured Intrasporangiaceae bacterium | reverse complement strand
GCGCGAGATCCTCGACGTCGACGACGATCGTCATGCGCGAGACGTCCTCGTGCTCGGTCTGGCCGACCGCGAGCGAATCGATGTTGAAGCCGCGCCGAGAGATCAGTCCGGCGATGCGCGCCAGCACACCCGGCTTGTCCTCGACCAGCACCGACAAGGTGTGTCGGGACCGTCCTTGCTCACTCACTGTCGTCACCCTCTCGGTCGAACACGGGAGTCATCGCCCGGGCGACGGTGACCATGTCGTTGCTGACGCCCGCCGGCACCATCGGCCACACCATCGCGTCACGCTCGACCACGAAGTCGATCACCACCGGGGCGTCGTTGATCTCGAGCGCCTTCTTGATGGTGGCGTCGACGTCTTCCGTTTTGTCGCAACGCAATCCGACACAGCCGTAGGCCTCGGCCAGTTTCACGAAGTCGGGCACCCGTGACCCTGCGCCGGTGTGCAGGTCGGTGTTGGAGTAGCGCTCGTTGTAAAAGAGCGTCTGCCACTGGCGCACCATCCCGAGGCTGGAATTGTTGATGATCGCCACCTTGATCGGGATGTTGTTGATGACGCAGGTGGCGAGCTCCTGGTTGGTCATCTGGAAGCAGCCGTCGCCGTCGATCGCCCAGACGACCCGATCGGGCTCTGCCGCCTTGGCGCCCATGGCCGCCGGCACGGCATACCCCATCGTGCCGAGGCCGCCGGAGTTGAGCCAGGCGTTGGGTCGTTCGTATTGCACGAACTGTGCCGCCCACATCTGGTGCTGCCCGACCCCCGCGACATAGGTGCCCTCGGGGCCGGTCAGCGCGCCGATGCGCTCGATGACATATTGCGGGGCGATCGCGGTCGCGCCCTCCGGCGGGGTGTAGCCGAGCGGGAACGAGGTGCGCCAGCCCGCAGTGCGCTCGCGCCAGGCGGCATAGTCGTCGCGCCTGCCCTCGGCGAAGTCGGTGCGCAGTGCCGTGGTGAGGTCCTTGATCACCTCCGCGCAGTCCCCGACGATCGGGACGTCGGCGACCCGGTTCTTGGAGATCTCGGCCGGATCGATGTCGGCGTGAATCACTTTGGCGTGAGGGGCGAATGACGCCAATTGGCCGGTCACGCGGTCGTCGAACCTGGTGCCCAGGGCGATCAGCAGGTCGGCCTTCTGCAGCGCCGTGACGGCCGCCACCGAGCCGTGCATACCGGGCATTCCCAGGTGCAGAGGATGGCTGTCGGGCACCGCTCCGCGAGCCATCAGCGTTGTCACCAAAGGGATCTGGGTGAGGTCGACGAGTTCGCGCAATGGCTCGCTCGCTCCGGCCCGGATCACCCCGCCGCCGATGTAATAGACCGGCCGCTGCGCCTCGTGGATCAGGTCGGCCGCCGCCCGGATCTGCTTGTGGTGCGGGCGCGTCACGGGCCGATACCCCGGCAGGTGGAGCGCGGGCGGCCACGAGAACGTCGTCTGCGCCTGCATGGCGTCCTTGCTGACGTCGACG
>CAYPQR010000796.1:0-1472 GCA_964412865.1 uncultured Intrasporangiaceae bacterium | reverse complement strand
CCTGAGCGACGCGTTCCGCGATGAGCCCGCCCTGCGAGTGCCCGACGATGGTCACTGAGTCGTCCGCTGTGATACCCGCGTCTTGCATCGCCTGGACGACTGCGCGGTATCCGCCACCATCGGCGTCCGCCATGAGCGCCACGTCGGATTCGAAATCGAAGGCCTCATCGGTATCCGCGGTCGTCATATCGACTGTTCCGCCGACGTAGACAGCCCACGATTCGTCGCCCGGCTCGCCATACTTCTCGATGCGGATCTGCGGCGCGCCGGCGCTCGAGTCCGGGATTCGCTTTGCGAGGTCGCTGATGCTGTTGGGAGGCGCCACCGTCGAGCTGCCTGTTCGCGTCACGCTGACCGCGGACTCGGCGAGGCTTCCGATGCCGAGCGCACCGGCTGTGAACGCGAAAGCCGGGATGTTCGCCGACGAGTCCTGCATCCCCATCGCGATCGTCGGTGGAATCCCCAACGCGCCGCGCAGAGTGTCGTCGCTTCCAGCGACGATCCCTCGCACCAGCAGCATCGTGAGCGGATTTCGAGCCGCGTCGGGATGCTTCTGCAGCCACGTCGTGACGCTCTCACCGAGCGTCGCTTTGATCCTGGTGAAAGCCGATCGCACCCCGGAGTGCTGCGAAAGCGCATAGCCGATGCCGATCGACGCAGGCGCTGTGGCGATGGCCGCTCCGATGAGAGGTGTCACCATGTTGAAGAACAGAGCGCCTCCGAACGCTCCCGTCACCGCTGAAGCCGTGTTGAACAGGCCGTTGACCGTCGTCTCGGCATCGACGTACAGTCCGCTCGCCGCCCCGAGCGAACGCGCGAGCGCAGCCGTCTTGTCTGCCGCGCGGGCGAGTTCCTCTGCCGCCTCGTCGATGCGCTGGCCGGCGGTGCTCCATCGCGAGGACGCGTTCGGCGGCGCAGTGAGTGCGCGCGCCGCCGACGCCTCAGCGCTCAGAAGGCCGCATCGCATGGAGAGAGCACTGACTTCGTCGGCCAGGACGTCGATCTCGAATGTGTCCACCATCGTCGGTTCGCCGATGCCGAGGCTCATCGGTCCCCTCCGAACGACGTCGTGTCCATGCGTGTCGGGGTGTCGGCTCTCACCTGAGCGATATCGCGCTCCGTCGCGGCGATCGCCGCGGAGAGCGTCGACTCGCACACGCCGATGTCCGCCGCGACATCATCGATGCGCAGAGTGAACGCGCGGGAGGACGGACTCGACCATGACAGCGGAATGATCTGCTGCACCCCGCCTCCGGCGATTCTCATCACGGAGGCTCGCACGCGATCGAGCGCCGATCTCTGCGCCTGCAGTTCGTGGATGGCGCGAGCGCACTCGCTCTGGGTCGGGGTGTCCATCAGGTGCTCCTTTCGACGCGGTTGATCAAGAATCGCGTGGATTCGGCATCCGTTCCATCGGCCGCTGCCTCATTGTGGATAAGGCTCCGGCGCACGGGGATGTGGACGAGTTTTGG
>CAYPQR010000795.1:0-1478 GCA_964412865.1 uncultured Intrasporangiaceae bacterium | reverse complement strand
CGCGTGTCGCATGTCGACCTGCCCGGCCACCAGCCGAGTCATGCAGGTGCCGCACGTCCCCTCGGTGCACATCGACGGCATCGGCATACCGTCGCGACGGCAGGCGGCGAGGATTGCCGCGCTACTGCTCTTGGCGAGCTTCGGTCCCGCGAGGTCGGACGAAGCTCGCTAGGAGTGCGCGAGCGAAGCGGTGATCACCGTCTTACCACCCTTTTGGATGTTGTGGGCCTCCAGATCGGTCAGCGCATCGATGGCGTCCGTGAGCGGCACGGAGCGGGCGATCGGCACGTCGAGCCTGCCCGCTTGCACTGCTTCCGCGATCGTGCTGAGGTCGTTCGAGTCGGTCTTGGTGAACTGGATTCGGAAGGGGCCGGGCAGCGCGCTGCGCAGCATCTTGGCCGGGGTGCCGTTGAGGTCGATGATCCTCCCACCGGGCCTGAGCAGGGTTCGAGCGGCCGTGTAGGAGAGCACGCCGGCGGTATCGAAGACGAGATCGAACTGGCCCCGGCAGCGCCTGGGATCGAAGTCGAAATCGACGACCGGTGCGACCCCGAGTCGTTCGGCGTCCTCACGGTGACCGGGACGGCAACTTCCGGCGACCTTGATGTCGTGGTTGACCGCGATCTGAGTGGCGATGCGCCCGACTCCGCCCAGGCAGCCGTTGATGAACACGCTCTGGCCGGCAGTGAGCCTGCCGTTGGTGATGAGCGCCTGGAGCGCGGTCACGCCGACCGTACTCATGGCTGCGGCCTCCTCGAAGCGGATCCCGGACGGCTTCTCGGCGATGAGGTCCGTGTGCACCACGATCGTGTCGGCGAACGCACCGGCCTCCTTGATGCCGGCGATGCCGAACACCTCGTCTCCGACGCGGTAGTTGCCGACATCGTCCCCGACGGCGTCTATGACCCCCGCGAAGTCACGCCCGAGCCCGCGCGGGAAGCGGCGGCCGGTCATGACCTTCATGTCACCGTTGCGGATCTTCCAGTCCACGGCATTGACGGCGGCGGCGCGGACCTTGACGCGGACCTCACCCGTGCGCGGTGAGGGGACAGCGAAGGGTTCGAGCCTCATCTGCTCAGGGCCACCGTAGCGGTGGTACTGGATGCGGGTGCCCGTGCTCTCGCGGCTCATCGGGCGTTCTCCCGTGCACCGGTGCCCATCGGGGTGATGACACGGTGGCTGATCCGCCAGGTCCCGTCCTCGCGGCGCAGCGTGTCATGTTGCACTGCGCTTTCAAGCACACCCGTGCGCATCAGGAGGAGGATCTTCGACTCGACGGTGGCGACTCCGTCCTGCTCGCCGGTGATCACGATGTTCGTCACGTGATGGGCAAGCGGCCCGGTGCCGGCCCGGGCCATACCCCGGGCGGCGTTGCGAACCGCGTCCAGGCCCCGGGCCGTTCCGACGCCGGCAGCGCCGAGTTCATAGACGACGTCATCGGTGAAAACCTCCGCCAGACGATCGATGTCGCCGCTGTC
>CAYPQR010000794.1:0-1497 GCA_964412865.1 uncultured Intrasporangiaceae bacterium | reverse complement strand
CACTCGCTTCGCTCGCGGGATCCCACCTCATTTTGCGCCCCCGGCAGGATTCGAACCTGCGCACCCGCCTCCGGAGGGCGGTGCTCTATCCCCTGAGCTACGGGGGCGTGCACCTCGAACAGGTGCGAGCACACACTATCAGCAGGGGAGGCATGCTCTGCACCGCTGGTCAGACGAAGAGGTCCTGCGCGATGAAGTGGCCCTTCTTGGGCGACGGAGGGATCGCCCAGATCCCCGAGCCGATGTGCGAGATGTATTCGTTGAGCCGGTCGGACGCCCCGAGTTTGCGCTGGATACGGATGAAGTGCTCCGGGTCGTTGACATAGATGATCATCAGCAGGCCGGCATCCAGCTGGCCGACCTTGTTGATCCCGTCGGTGTAGTTGTAGGGCCGCCGCAGCAGTTTCACGCCACCGTTGTGCTCATGGGCGGCCAGGGAGATGTGCGACGTCGGCGAGATCGTGCGCTCGCCGTGACTGTGTGCGGTGAAGTCGGGAGTGTCCTTCTCGCGCTTGCCGGTCAGCGGTGCGCCGGAGACCTTCTCGCGGCCGAAGATCGTTTGCTGGTCGGCGATGTCGTCGGCGTCCCAGATCTCGATGTTCATCCTGATCTTGCGGACCACCTGGTAGGTGCCGCCCGTCATCCAGCCGTCGTCCTTGACCCAGACGAAATCGTCGTATTCGTCGCTCGTGTCGATGTTGCGAGTGCCGTCCTTGAACCCGAACAGGTTGCGCGGTGTCTCCTGGCCGGGTCCCGCCGACGCGCGGCCGAAGCCCAGCACCGTCCAGCCGGTCTTGGCCGTGTCTCGCACCATCCGGGCCAGGTTGCGCACCGCGTGATACGCGACCTGGGGGTCGTCGGCACACGCCTGCACGCTCAGGTCGCCGCCGGAGGTGTCGGGGTGGATGTTGTCGCCCGCGATGCGCGGCAGGTCCTTCAGCAGCGCAGGGCGACCCGCGGCGAGACCGAACCGGTCGTCGAAGATCGCGGGCCCGAGGCCGACCGTCACCGTCAGGCTCGCTGCGTCGAGGCCGAGCGCCTCACCGGTGTCGATGCCGACGGCGCCCGGCCGGTTCGGCTGGACGGTGCCGATCGGGTCGCCCTCCATCATCTGGGCGATCGCCGCCGACCAGCGCGCGAGCAGCACCTGCAGGTCGCGGCCGGTCGTGCCGTCGAGCATGTCGAACGTCATGAACACCGCATACCGCTGCGGCGGCGTGCGCACACCGGCCGGGTGGGCCTGGCCGTAGAAGGCGTGGCGGCGAGAGAGGTCGACGGTGTCCTTGTCGCGCATACTCCCCGACGGCGCGGGGGAGCCCCCGGTGCCCGATGCGTAGGCGCCGGCGGCTCCTCCGAGAATGCCGCCGGCGAGCACACCCCCGGCCGCGCCCTGCATGAAGCGGCGGCGCGACGGGCCGGCGTGCGCGCTGCGGTCCTGCTCCTCGGTCATTGTGCGGTGGCAACCTTCTCGGCGAGGTGCGAGAGCGGGTCCTGCAG
>CAYPQR010000793.1:0-1503 GCA_964412865.1 uncultured Intrasporangiaceae bacterium | reverse complement strand
GCGCCGCCCGGCTGTGCGGCCTGCAGGACGAGGTCGGCCGGATCGTGCCGGGCCTGGCGGCCGACCTGGTCGTCGTCGACGGTGGGGTCGACGACCTCGCCTCCCTGCCCGAGCGGATCCGGCAGGTCTGGCAGGGCGGCCGACTGCGCATCGGCGACACCGAGCGGTGATCGCCCGCCCCACCCGATCCGACCGGGGCGACGCGATCGCCTCGACCACCCTTGACCCGCAACGAAAGCCGGTGACCGCCCGTGACTGAACTGACGTCATACGTGAAAAGCGTCCTGCCCTGGCATCTGGAGCTGTATGAGGACCTCCACCGCAACCCCGAGCTCAGCTTCCAGGAGGTGCGCACGTCGAAGCTCATCACGGAGCGGCTGGAGGAGCTGCGATATGAGGTCCACAGCGGCGTCGGCGGCACCGGCGTCGTCGGCGTGCTGAGCAACGGGCCGGGGCCGACGGTGCTCGCCCGGGCCGACATCGACGGGCTGCCGGTGCGCGAGACCAGCGGGCTGCCCTACGCCTCCACGGCGACCGCGACCGACACGGAGGGCCGGTCGGTGCCCGTCATGCACGCCTGCGGCCACGACATGCACATCAGTTGTCTGCTGGCCACCGCGCAGATCCTGGCGGAGCACCAGGACGCCTGGTCCGGCACCTTCATCGCGTTGTTCCAGCCCGCCGAGGAAGTCGTCGACGGCGCCCGAGCCATGGTCGACGACGGGCTCGCCGACCTCATCCCGCGGCCGGACGTCGCTCTCGGCCAGCACGTGATGGGGCTGCCGCACGACACCGTCGCGGCCCGCCCGGGCGCCGCGCTGTCGGCCTCGGACAGCCTGCGGGTCGTCATCCACGGCCGCGGCACGCACGGGTCGATGCCGCATCTGGGCGTCGACCCGATCCTGGTCGGCAGTCACATCGTGACCCGGCTGAACGCCGTCGTCTCCCGCGAGCTGGCGCCCGGTCACTTCGGCGTCGTCACGGTCGGCCGTTTCCGGGCGGGCACCAAGAGCAACATCATCCCGACCGATGCGGAACTGCTGCTGAACATGCGGTCATACGACGAATCGACGCGTATGCAGCTGCGCGCCGCCGTCGAACGCATCATCCGCGGCGAATGCGAGGCGTCCGGCTGCCCGGCCCCGCCGGACCTGGAGTATTTCGAGACGGCGCCCCTCACGCAGAACTCGGCGGAGGTCTATCGCAAGGTGTCGGCGGCGTTCGAGGCACAGTTCGGCGACAACGCGGTCGTCATGGACCCCTCCACGGGCAGTGAGGACTTCAGCGTCATCCCCGACGCCCTCGGCGTGCCATACCTGTATTGGATCTGGGGCGGATTCGACCCCGACACGTATCGTGCCGCCGAGGCCGCCGGGACGCTGGCCGGCACCATCCCCGGCAACCATGCGAGCACCTTCGTGCCCGTGGCGGAGCCGACCCTGACGACCGGTACGACAGCGATGGTCACCGCCGTGATGAGCTACCTCGCCAGGTCCTGATCAC
>CAYPQR010000792.1:0-1509 GCA_964412865.1 uncultured Intrasporangiaceae bacterium | reverse complement strand
GCTCGCGCGCGCATACCGCCTGGCCCACGAAGACTACCTGCGGCGCCGTGCGCAGCTCGCGGACGTGCCTGAGATCGCAGGGGTTTCGGCGGGCGGTATGCCGACGCGGGTCAAGTGCCTGCACGCCCTCGTCGCCCACAGTCTCGCGGCGGGTCGAGGAGTGAATCCTTTCGGCGACGAGGCACTCGACGCGCTGCCCCGATGGTGGGACGGCGGATGTTGCCGCGATCGACTGGAGGTCACCGCATGAACCGCGTCGGAGCCGTCGACTGCGGCACCAATTCGATCCGCCTGCTCGTCTCGGAGGTCGCCGACGACGGCACGATGAGCGACGTGCTGCGACGCATGGAGATCGTGCGCCTGGGGGAGGGTATCGACACCACCGGCCGCATCGCGCCCCAGGCGATGGATCGCACGCTGCGCATGGCGCAGGAATACGCCGATCAATGCCGCGAATTGGGCGCGCGGAGCGTGCGGTTCGTGGCGACGTCGGCGTCACGGGACGCGCAGAACGCGTCCGACTTCCAGCGCGGGGTGCGAGAGGTGTTCGGCGACTTCGACGTCGAACCCGAAGTCATTTCCGGCGACGAGGAGGCACAGCTGAGCTTCACCGGCGCGACCGGCGACCTGATGGCGCACCACGTCCCGGGGCCCTATCTGGTCGTCGACCTCGGCGGGGGATCGACCGAATTCGTGCGAGGCACCGACCATGTCGAGCAGGCACGCTCGGTCCGTATGGGCTGCGTCCGCTTCACCGAGCGGCACCTGCACTCCGACCCACCCACGGAGTCCGAGATCGCCGCGGCGGAGGCCGACATCGAGGCCCACATCGACGAGGCCGCCCAGGTCGTGCCCCTCGACCGGGTGTCGACGCTGGTCGGCCTCGCCGGCACGGTGACCACCGTGACGGCACATGCGCTGGGCCTCACGTCATACGATCCGCAACGGCTGCACGGCAGTTCGCTGCCGGTGTCGCAGGTGACCGCCGCGTGCGACGACCTGCTGCACATGACGCGGGCCGACCGCGCCCGGCTCGGCTTCATGCATCCCGGCCGGGTCGACGTCATCGGCTCCGGAGCCCTGGTCTGGCGCTGCATCATCGAGCGCGTAGCGCGTGAGAGCGGCATCCGCGAGGTCGTCTCCAGCGAGAAGGACATCCTCGACGGCATTGCGGCGTCCATCGCCTGAGCGCCGGCGTGGGCAGGATCCGCCTGACCACACCGCCGCCCCGGCCGGGCCACCCGTAGGCTTGGACTGCCCTCGTAGCCCAATTGGCAGAGGCAGGCGACTTAAAATCGCTCAAGTGCGGGTTCGAGTCCCGTCGAGGGCACTCACACCTGGTGGAATCCGCAGACCAGCGAACATCCTGCTGGTCGAGTAGGGCGGAGGAGCGAAGCGGGGGAGCCAGTGGGGGCACCTCCCGCATAGAGCGCAGCGCGCGGGGGAGCGAGACCTCGTAACGGTCGCTGCCAACCGGCCTGGCAACGCATGCTCAGAGGTCTCGATACG
>CAYPQR010000791.1:0-1509 GCA_964412865.1 uncultured Intrasporangiaceae bacterium | reverse complement strand
GGGCGAGCATGAGCGTGACGGTCAGCTCGGTCATGGTGAAGAGGAAGACGAGCCCGGCGGCTGCGCCGATGCCCGGCGCGATCAGCGGCAGGGTCACCCGGACGAAGCTCTTCAGCGGCCCGGCACCGAGGGAGCGGGCCGCCTCGGTCAACCCGGTGGGCACGCGCTCGATCGATGATCGGATCCCGATGAGCGCCAACGGAAGGAAGATGATCGCATAGCCGATGACGAGCACGCCGGTGGTCTGATAGATCGGCCGCAGCTCATGGATCGCCACGGAGACGAGCGCGAGTCCGATGACGACGCCGGGCAGCCCGTGGGCGACGTAGGTGCCGCGCTCGATGATGGTGGACAGCCGGCTGCGGTGCCGGGCCGCGAGGACGGCGACGGGCAGGGCGAGCAGCGTGGTGACCAGGGCGGCGGCGACGCTGAGCCCGAGTGATGTCGCGGTCGCTCTGCCGAGCGAATCGATCGGCAGGCGGGCGGTGGAGCCGTGCCGAAGCCAATAGATCAGGATGCCGACAGGCACGCCGATGGCGGCCGCGACGGTGGCGGCGCTGCCGAGGACGGCGAGTGGGGCGGCAAACCCGAGCCGGTGGCGCCGCCCCGGCCGGGGGCTGCCCCGACCGACCCGCGCATACCGGCGCGAGCCGCGGATGCGGATGTCGGCGGTGAGCAGAATCAGGCAACCGAGCACCAGCACCGAGGCGAGCATTGACGCCGTGGGCCCGTCGAAGGTCAGGTTGTATTGGTCGTAGATCGTCGTGGTGAACGTCGAATAGTTCAGCATCGAGAAGGCGCCGAATTCCGCGAGCGTCTCCAGCCCGACCAGCACCGCACCCCCGGCAAGCGCGGGAACCGCGTGCGGCAACGTGATCCGCCACCACGACGACCAGGGCCCGTGCCCGAGTGACGCCGCGGTCTCGTGCAGCGACGGGTCCATGCCGCGCAATACGGCGGCGGTCGGCAGCAGCACCAGCGGGTAGTTGCGCAACGCCATGACGGTCAATGCACCGGCGAATCCGCTCATCGCGGGCGTCACCGACACCCAGGCGTATGCCGAGACGAACGCGGGCACCACGACCGGAAGCGGCAGCAGGATGGCCCAGATCCGCCGCCCGGGAAGGTCGGTGCATTCGAGCAGCCACGCGCCGGCGCCCCCGAGAAGCAGGCTGGCGGCCATGACCGCCGCGGTCAATTCGACGGTGTGCGCGAGCAGTTGCCGAGTGGCCGGATTCGACAGCACCGACCACGTCTCGTGCCAGCCGGCACCGGCCGCCTGAGCCACGACATACCCGATGGGGGTGATGGTGAGCAGCGCGACGAGACCGGCAGCCACCGTGAGCAGCACCGGCGTCCGCCCGGGGCGACGGGTGCGGTGCTGCAACGCGGTGGTGATCGTCACAGTGCGAAACCCGCCTCCCGCAGCATGTCCAGGCTCTTCGCCTGGCCTGCGCCGAGCTTCGCCCGGCTGAGGTCCGGAGGGTCGATCGTGGAGAACGGCTTGAG
>CAYPQR010000790.1:0-1515 GCA_964412865.1 uncultured Intrasporangiaceae bacterium | reverse complement strand
GGCGCTCTTCCCGCAGATCGCCCACCAGAGCTTCGGCGGGCCGGTCGACGGCGGGGTCGCGTTCGCGCTGCTCTTCGCGGGCATACCGGCCGGTGCCGTGCTCGGTGGCATCTTCTCGGGGTGGGTCTCGCGCACCACCCGGCAGGGTTTCGCGGTGATCTGCGCGATCGTCGTATGGGGTGGCGCCATGGCGGCATTCGGTGTCGCGGTCGGGTTCGCGGACGGATCGATGGGTGTCATGCTCGCCTTCGCCCTCGGCGCGCTCGTCGTCGGTGGTGCGGCCGACATGGCCTCGGCGGCGTTCCGCAGCACGATGCTGCAGGAGGCGGCCGACGACGAGGTGCGTGGCCGGTTGCAGGGAGTCTTCACCGTGGTCGTCGCCGGCGGACCGCGCCTCGCGGACGTCGCCCACGGTCTGGCCGGCGGGCTGCTCGGCACGTCGGCCGCCGCGGCCGGCGGCGGTGTGCTGGTGGTCGTGCTGGTGCTGATCGCGTCGGCCGCGGTGCCGGCGTTCATCCGCTACCGCGTCACGCGGTGACGCAATAGCGTGACAAACCGTCAACATCCATCGCGAGGCGCGGCGATGTTGACGGTTTGTCACGCTATTGCGTGTGCGGCAGGGTGGGGGTATGCCGTCCGCCGTCGTCGTCGGAGCGGGCCCCAACGGGCTCGCGGCGGCCGTCGAGTTGGCGCGGCACGGCATACGGGTGCAGGTGCTGGAGGCGGCCGACTCCGTCGGAGGTGGGGCCCGGTCGGGGGAGTTGACCGTCCCGGGGCTGATCCACGACCACTGCTCGGCGATCCACCCGATGGGCGCCGGCTCGCCATACCTCGCGTCGCTGGGGCTGGACCGCCATGGGCTGCGCTGGGTGTGGCCCGAGGTCGACTGCGCGCATCCGCTGGATGACGGCACCGCCGCGGTGCTGCGCCGCTCCGTCGACGAGACCGCCGCGGGGCTCGGCGTGGACGGCGACCGGTGGCGGGGCATGTTCGGGCCCCTCGCCGACGGGTTCGACGACCTCGCCGCCGACCTGATGGGCCCGCTCCTGCGGGTGCCGCACCATCCGCTGCTCCTCGCGCGGTTCGGGCCGGCCGCGCTGCTGCCCGCGGCCGTGATCGCCCGATGGTGGCGCACCGAGGCCGCCAGGGCCCTCTACGGCGGCGTCGCGGCGCACCACTTCCACCGGCTCGACCGTCCGATGTCGGCGGCGATCGGGCTGATGATCATTGCGGCCGGGCACCGCTGGGGCTGGCCCGTGGCCGAGGGCGGGTCGCAGTCGATCACCGATGCGCTCGCTGCCCTGCTCGCCGAGCACGGCGGCACCGTCGAGACCGGGGTGAGGGTGCGCGACGCCCGGGAGTTGGCCGCATACGACGCCGTGCTGCTCGACCTGTCGCCCGCCGATGCCCTTGCGATGTATGCCGACCGGATGCCGCCGGTCGTGCGGCGCGCGTTCCGCCGATTCCGCCGGGGGCCGGCGGCGTTCAAGCTCGATCTGGCGATCGAGGGCGCCG
>CAYPQR010000789.1:0-1516 GCA_964412865.1 uncultured Intrasporangiaceae bacterium | reverse complement strand
GCGACGCTCTGGTGTCCGAATTCGATGTAGCAGACGCCGGTGCCGTCGTAGGTCGACGTCGCGCTCTGCGCGCGGTGCCGAGCGATCAGTCGATCCGCGACGACGGCGGCCTGGCGCTCGGAGAACACGCCGGCCTTTGGCGTGCCGACGCTGGTCACGTCGCCCACGGCATACACGTCGGGGAATCGGGTTTCCAGAGTCAACGGATCCACCGGCACCCAGCCGTCGACGCACATCCCGGACGTTGCGACCACATCAGGCACTCGATGCGTCGGGACGGCCAGGAAGAGGTCGAAGGGCAGCTCGTCGCCGTCTGCGAAAATGGCGACACGGCGATCCGGGTCCAGGCTTCGGACGAGACGGTCCGGGTACCAGGCGATCCCACGCCTCTCGAACGCCTCGAGCAGCGCCTTCGACGCCTCCGGAGACGGTGGGATCGGGCTGCCGAGCGGCATCACCAGCGAGACTTCACTCCGGTCGCGCAGACCGCGCTCGACCAGATAGTCGTGCACCATCAGCGCCGTCTCGCTCGGTGCGGGCGGGCACTTGAACGGTGTGGACGTCACACCGACCACGACGCGGCCGCCGTCGAAGTCCTCCAGCACATCTCGTGCGGCGAACGCCCCGGCCGGGGTGTAGTAGTCGATGCCCGCCTCCGTCAGTCCGGGCGTCGCCGCAGGGTCGATATCGGCGCCGAGGGCGACCACCAGCACATCGCCCTCGAAGCGCCCCGCATCGGTCTCGACGCTGCGGCCGACGGGGTCGAGCGCCTGTATGGTGGCCTGCACGAACCGGACCCCGGGCTTCGCGATGTCGGCGTAGGAGTGACGGACCGCGTCTGCGGTGGTGCGCCCGAACATCACGTCGAGCTTGGAGAAACCCATCACAAATCCGTCGGACTTGTCGATGAGCACCACGTCTGCCTCGTCACCGAGTGCCGCGGACAACTTCGTGACCAGCTCCAGGCCTCCGAATCCGGCGCCCAGCACTAGGACTCGCATGACGCCTCCACCGGGTACGCCAGTGGTTCACCGGACGCCCGCCATGCCGATGTGCCGCCGATCAGGTCGGCGACGTCGGTGTAGCCGCAGCCGGCAAGGAACCGCGCGGCACCCTGGGATCTCCTGCCCGTCTCGCAGACCACCAACAGTTCGTGCTGTCGCGGGATTTCCTCGATGCGAGTCAGCAGGTCGGCCTGCGGGAGGTTGTATGCACCCGGGAGGTGCCCGGCGGTGTATTCGTCGGGTTCCCGCACATCGAGGATCACTGCGTCGCCCCGGATGTGCCGCTTCGCGGCGGCGATGTCCAGCCGTGGGGGCACCACCTTGCCCAGTTCCTGGGCGTAGGCCAGGTCGGCACGGCCCTGGTTGGTCGCCATGATCGCCGTCATGTTGAGCGGGCGCGCGGGCGGCTTGCGGGCGTAGTCCAAGAACTGCTCCTCGGTCAGTGCGAGCACCGGGTTGAACCGCCGCTCGAATCCGATCGTGGAGCTTGGGCGCCCGCACATCGCCTTGCC
>CAYPQR010000788.1:0-1517 GCA_964412865.1 uncultured Intrasporangiaceae bacterium | reverse complement strand
CCGGCCCACCGGCAGCGCAGGATGGTGGGACCGGTGAGCCTCGACATCAACGAGAAGTCCGTCCTGGCCATCCTGCTCCACAGCCCCGACCTTGCCCCCAAGGCGTTCGGGCGGGTGCCCATCGAGGCGTACTCCGGCCCCAACCGCCTCGTCGCCGAGGCGGTCCAGGCGCTGCGGGTCGACCGCAAGCCCGTCGACGAGACCACCGTCACGACCGAGATGATCCGGCGCAACACGCTCTCCCGTGTCGGCCAGACCTACGTCGTCGAGGTCGCCCAGCACTACATCTCCAGCGCGAACCTCGACTACCACCTCGACGTGCTCTCCGACGCCGCCCGGCTCCGGTCCCTGTCTGTGCTCGGCAACCGGCTCATGGCGCAGGCTTCCGCCAACGACGCCGACAGCGTCACCCTCGCCCACGGCGCGGCCGAGGAGATTCGCGCGATCCTCGACCAGGCAGAGGCCGAGGAGGACGTGCACGTCGAGTCGCTGCGCGAACTGCTCGACGCGCCCGACGAGCCGTACGACTGGATCGTCCCCGGCCTTCTGGAGCGGATGGACCGGCTTATCCTCACCGGCGGCGAGGGGCTGGGCAAGTCCACCCTGTTCCGGCAGATGGCCGTCACCATCGCGGCCGGGCTGCACCCGTTCACCCTGCGCAGCATCGAGCCCCGCCGGGTGCTCTACCTCGACCTGGAGAACTCCCGCAGGCAGGCCCGGCGCAAGCTGCGTCCGATGACCCTGGCGGCGAAGCAGGCGGGCAGGGACCCGCTGGACAACCTGTTCATCGAGTGCCGACCCGAGGGCATCGACGTGACGAGCCCCGAGCACGAGCTGTGGTTCGTGTCCCGCGCGGTTGCGCTGCAGCCGTCGATCATCTTCACCGGGCCGATCTACAAGATGCACGAGCAGGACCCCAACGACGAGCGACCGGCGCGGCAGATCGCGGCGACGCTCGACCGGGTCCGCGCCGCTGCGAACTGCGCGATCGTCATCGAGACGCACTCGGGTCACGGCACCGAGGGGGTGTCCGGCCCGCGGAAGGTGCGCCCGTCGGGCACGTCCATGTGGCTGCGCTGGCCCGAGTTCGGCTACGGCATCCGCCCGACCGAGGACTTCACCGAGGACAACCGGCTCGTCGACTTCGTGCCCTGGCGCGGCGACCGTGACGAGCGCGACTGGCCCACCCGACTGCGATCTGGCGGCTCCTGGCCGTGGCAGGTCGCTACCGACCCGAACAACCACTGGACACCCAACATCGAGAGGACGGCCTGACATGGCTGCACAGATCAACTTCACCGGCAACGCGACCTCGGACGCGGAGCTGCGTTTCACCCCCTCCGGCGCGGCGGTCGCCAACGTGACCGTCGCCGTCACCCCGCGCGAGAAGCAGCCGGACGGCAGCTGGGGCGACGGTGAGCCGGCGTTCTACCGGGTGGCGGCGTGGAGGTCGCTGGCGGAGAACGTGGCCGAGTCGGTCCACCGTGGCGACCGGGTGACGGTCGTCGGGACGCTCA
>CAYPQR010000787.1:0-1518 GCA_964412865.1 uncultured Intrasporangiaceae bacterium | reverse complement strand
ACATCATCGCACCCTGCTCGCGCAGCGTCACCGCCTTCGCCTCGGCGAACCGGTCGCCGGCGACGACATCGGGCACGAGGCCGACGTGGTCGAGCACCACCTGCACGGCATGCGCGTTCTTGGCGCTGACGACGATCACGCGGCCGCGCCTGGCCCGGATGGCGTCGAACACCAGCCGCGCGCCCGGCAGCGCCTCAGTCGGCTCGATCGCCAGCTCCAGGTATGCCGCGCGGTAGGCGTCGGCCGCGCCCGGCACCTGGTCGGCGGGCAGGTACCTCGCGAGGTTGTCCTCGAGCGGGGCGCCGATCAGCGACCACAGGTCACGCTCGCCCGCCTGCACGCCGCGCTCGGTGAGCACGTGCTGCATGCAGCGCACGATCCCGACCCTGGAATCGACGAGGGTCATGTCGAGGTCGAATCCGACCACGGGCCCGGTCATACGTCTCCTTCTCGGATGTGCATCGCTCAGCCCTTGCCCCAGTTGCCGGGGTCGTAGGGCTGCCCGGCACCGTAGGCGCCCTGCGCCATGTCGAACTCCTGGATGGCGCGGCGCGAGCGCACCAGACGCACGATGCCGACGATCAGCAGGATAATGCCCGCGAGCGCGATGATCGCCGCCACGCCGGCCGCGATGCCGATCGGCAGGAAGATGGTGCGCAGCAGATGGTCGGCGATCGACGAGTCGAGCACCAGCGCCGGGTGGTCGCCGCAGTCGATGACATAGTCACCGTCCTTCGTGGCCGTGAAGTGCCCCACCATGTCGTATGCCGAGCCCCCGCGGGTGACCTGGACCCCCGACTGCGGGATGAGATCGATCGACGTGCCCGACGGCGACGTCACCTGACAGGTCGAGGTGGGCAGCGATCCGCCGTTCGACGAGACGCCCGTGCCGGAGGATGCGGGGCCGCTGTAGCCGAAGATCGTCGCGCTGTCGCCGGCGGACAGGTGGTGCGACTGGCCCGCGGCGACGATCGGAGCGCCGGTGATCTTGTCCATGCCGGAGTTCAGTCCGTAGACGAACCCGATCACTCCGACGGCCGGGGCGACCACGAACAGCAGGACGACCCCGATGATGAGCGTGACGAGGCCGCGTCGTTGTGGTCTCATGGTGTTCCTCCGTCGGGCGATCTGCAGGTCGCCGACTCGGACGTGAGACAGGCACCGCGCGTTCCGTCCATCATCGCAGAACCGCGCGCCGCCTGCCGACCGGCGGACGCTGGTCAGGAGGGTGGCGCCCGGAAGGGGTCGTCGGGCGGATTGAGGTACGCGGGCGGGACGCGTGGCCCGCCCGGATATCGCTCGTGACCGGATCCGGGCATCGGGCGGTGGCTGCGGTCCCACTGCATCACCAGTTCACGAGACCGCCGGCGGCGAGACGTGCCGATGATGAGCACGACCAGACCCGCGAGACCGAGCACCACCGCCGTCAGCACGCCGAGAAAGCCGCCCAGCATCGTGGAGCCGAAGAGATGCATCAGGTAGCCGTCGGTGCGCTCGACCCCGACCGGGTGCCCGCCG
>CAYPQR010000786.1:0-1520 GCA_964412865.1 uncultured Intrasporangiaceae bacterium | reverse complement strand
CGGCGATCGTGTCGGCCGTCGCCGAGGCCACCAGCAGCATCGGGCTGCTGACCTCGGGCATCGGCATCGCGGTCGACCGCAAGGTCGAGACATTCCTGGTGCGCCGTGGTCTGCGGCATCCCAGGGTGTGGATGGCCGTCGGCGTCGCCGGTGCGGTGATCGCGTTCAGGGTCGCGCAGGACTTCGCCGCCAAGCACACCGACTTCGAGGCGCTTGCCGAGCGGCAAAAGCAAGCGCTCTCCCGCGCGACGGGTCACGGTGCATCGCAGGGCTCCCAGGCAGATTCCGCGCCCCAGGGCGCGGCGGCGCATACATCTGGCTCCACCACGGCGGGCGGCTCGACCTCGCCGGCTCCGACCCGCGATGCGGGCGGCTCCGCGGAGCACACGCCTTCCGACGAGGGCAGCGACCAGTGAGCCTGCCCACCTTCGCCGACGTCGAGCGCGCCGCCTCGCGACTTTCGGGAGTCGCTCATCGCACACCCGTGCTCACCTCGTCGCGCATCGACGACGAGGTCGGCTGTTCACTGTTTTTCAAGTGCGAAAACCTCCAGCGGGTGGGGGCGTTCAAGTTCCGCGGCGCCTACAACGCGCTGTCCGCGCTCCCCGACGATCAGCGCGTGAAGGGGGTCGTCGCCTTCTCGTCCGGCAATCATGCCCAGGCCGTGGCGCTCGCGGCGCGGCTGCTCGACATGCCGGCGACGATCGTGATGCCGGCCGACGCTCCCGCTGCGAAACTCGCTGCCACCCAGGGGTATGGCGCGAAGGTGATGTCCTACGACCGCATGACGCAGGACCGCGCGGCCATCGCGGCGGACATCGCGGAGAGCACCGGTGCGACCTTGCTGCCGCCGTTCAACCATCCGGATGTCATTGCGGGACAGGGCACCAGCGCGCTCGAACTCTTCGGCGAGGTCCCCGGCCTGGACCTGGTCATGACCCCGTTGGGTGGAGGTGGCCTCACGTCGGGCACAGCACTCGTCGCCGCGGAGCGGGGCGCCCGCACGATCGCGGTCGAGCCGGCCGCCGGCGACGATGTGAAGCAGTCGCTCGACGCCGGTCACATCGTCACCATCCCGACGCCGCAAACCATCGCCGATGGCGCTCAGACGACCGCGCCCGGAGACCTCACCTTCACCGTGATGCGCGAGCTCGTCGATGACGTATGGCTCGCCACCGACGACGAACTCGTGGCGGCCATGGGGTCGCTCGCGTCGACAATGAAGCTGGTCGTCGAGCCGACCGGCGCGCTCGCGTATGCCGCGGCCCGCAGCCACGCCGCGCAGCTCGCGGGCAAGCGGGTGGGCGTCATACTCTCCGGCGGCAACGTCGACCTGACCACCTTCGCCCGCCTGCTCGGCTGACCCGGCACGCCCCTCACCACATCTTGCCGGTCGAATAGCCGAGCGAACCCTTGGGCAGGTCGAGTAGCGCAGCTTCGCTCACCCACCATGGGTGGGGAAACGCTGGCTGGTCGAGTAGCGAGCCCCTGGGCGAGCAATGGGGGCACCTCCCGCATGA
>CAYPQR010000785.1:0-1528 GCA_964412865.1 uncultured Intrasporangiaceae bacterium | reverse complement strand
CTCACGGGTCTGTCAGCTCTCGATGTTGGCCATCACATGCTTCACCCGCGTGTAATCCTCGAACCCGTACTTCGACAGGTCCTTGCCATAACCCGAGTGCTTGAACCCGCCGTGCGGCATCTCGGCCACCAGCGGAATGTGCGTGTTGATCCACACGCACCCGAAGTCGAGCGCCTTCGAAACCCGCATCGCCCGGCCGAAGTCCTTCGTCCAGACCGACGACGCCAGCCCATACTGCACACCATTGGCCGCGGCGATCGCCGCCTTCTCGTCGTCGAACTTCTGGACCGTGATGACCGGACCGAAGATCTCGGTCTGACTCGCCTCATCGCCCTGCTGCAGCCCCGAGACCACTGTCGGCTCGATGAAGTAGCCGTCACCGAGCGAGGCCACCCGGTGGCCGCCCGCCGCGATGTCCGCGCTGTCCGGCAGGCGCTCCAGCATGCCCGTCACGTGCGCCAGCTGGTTGGGGTTGTTCACCGGGCCCAGCAATGCATCCTCGTCGTCCGGCATCCCCACCTTCGCCTGAGTCCTGGCGAACTCCGCCAGAGCAGCGACGAACTCGTCATGAATGCCCGGCGAGGCCAGCACCCGGGTCGCCGCGGTGCAGTCCTGACCGGCGTTGAAATAGCCCGCCGTCGCGATGCCCTCGACGGCGGCCTCCACATCGGCGTCGTCGAACACGATCACCGGCGCCTTACCGCCCAACTCCAGATGCACCCGCTTGACGTCCTTCGCGGCCGAGTCGGCGACCTGCATCCCCGCACGCACCGAACCCGTGATGGCCACCATCGCCGGCGTCGGATGCTCCACAAGCAGCCGACCCGTGTCGCGGTCGCCCGTGATGACGTTGAACGTGCCCTCCGGCAGGAACTCCGACGCGACCTGCGCCATCAACAGCGTCGTCTCGGGCGTGGTGTCGCTCGGCTTCAGCACGATCGTGTCGCCGGCCGCCAGCGCCGGAGCGATCTTCCACATCGCCATCATCATCGGATAGTTCCACGGTGTCACCTGGCCGACGACGCCGATCGGTTCACGCCGAATCCACGACGTGTGACCGGCCATGTATTCAGCGCTCGCCGTGCCCTCCAACACCCGCGCCGCGCCCGCGAAGAAGCGCAACTGGTCGAGCATCATCGGGATCTCCTCCGACGCCGTCAGCGCGAACGGCTTGCCGGTGTTCTGAGCCTCCAGCTTGATGAACTCATCGGCCCGGGACTCCAGGGCATCCGCGAACTTGAGCATCGCGGTCTGCCGCTCGCCGGGAGTCGCGCCGCCCCACTGCTCGAACGCCTTCGCCGCCGCCGCGTACGCCTTGTCGACGTCGGCCTGCACCGAGACCGGCGAACTCGCGACGACCTTGCCCGTCGACGGATTGATCAGATCCAGCCGCTCGTCACCCGCCGGCTCGACATACTCGCCACCGATGAAATTCTTCAACTGGCGTGCGGTTTCACTCATTCCATGCTCCTTCGATACCGATTCAGCTGTCACTCACAAGACCTCACAGACGTAACCGCGCCGACCC
>CAYPQR010000784.1:0-1530 GCA_964412865.1 uncultured Intrasporangiaceae bacterium | reverse complement strand
GATTTCGGGAGATCCAGGTCACATTCCCGGATGGCAGGGATAACTGCGTCACATTTCCGGCTGCTGCGGAAGTTCTGGCCGGTCCGGCTCGTTACGCGGGATGAAGGGCCGGGAGGCCGGACCTTCGGGCGCACCGGCGGACGCCGGGCGTCCTCGATTCGGCGAAGGAGGAATCATGGCAGCGCAACCGCGGCATGCAGCGACCGCTCAGAAGAGCAGCATCTTTCAGCGTTGGCTCAACCACAACCGTGCATACGGCGAGGTCATGGAGCGTTACGCTCACCCCGCCAAGAAGCACTGACGGCAGAGGCCGGACCGGATCGCGAGCAGCGGTCCGGTCTTTTCATGTCGCGAGGCTTTGCCGAGGTGATCGTCAATCGTGCAGGTCGAGTGCATCGACGACAGCGGGCCAGGCGAGAGTGCCGGCCCTGGCGTCGGCCTCGGGTGAGCCGCCGCGTGCCATACGGGCGCCGGCCGTGACCTCGGGCTCACCCGGCAGCCGTATGCGGTGCCCCGCGTCGGGCAGCGCGAGCACCGTGGTCGCCAACCCGCGCTCGGCGCGCCGGTCGGAGCAGGCCGCCGCGAATTGCACGGACGGCCACACCTGATCGTCGCCACCGGCTACGAGCACCACGGCACCCTGGATGAGTTCGACGGGGATGGTCGCGGCGGCGATGCGCTCGGGGTAGTCCTGCAGGCTTTGCCGGTAGAGCCCGACATAGGCGGGCGGGTCGCTGTCGGCCCGCCAGCCGTCGGCGAACGGCACGAACGGCAGTGCGGTGCCGTCCAACGTCCAGTGGGAGGTCTGGCGAGGCGGATCGGTGCTCGTGTCGACGCCGGCCCACACGACGCTGCTGGGGGCGAAGGCGACCGTTGCCTTCACCCTCACGTCATGCGCGGCCGTCAGCAACGCGGCCTCCGCACCGAACGACAGGCCCGTGACCGCGAGTCGATCACATTGAGGGGCAAGGCGATCGAGAGCCTCGAAGAAGGCCTCGAGCGGCACCTCGTAGGGCGCCGGTTGCTGACCCTCGCCGCCGAACCACCGGATCGCCAGGGCCGTCGCACCGTGCTCCGCGAGCAGCCGCGCCCGACCCTCGTCGATGCGGCCGCTCGACCCTCCGAGCACCAGCACCCCGGTGCCGCACTCCGCCCGCGGATGCACCAGGAGGGCATCCGGATGGGAGAGCCGTTCCTCCATACCGCCAGCCTATCCGGCGATCCGGGGATTTCCATCCCGCGCCCGGGCCGGGGGCCGCGGTAGCGTCGAGGTCATGCGATGGGCGATCTCGATCCCGCAATACGACGACGGCACCGTCGACCGGCAGGAGTTCGCGGCCTACCTCGCGCGGGCAGAGGAGCTCGGTCTCGAGGGTGGCTGGACGATGGAGCAGGCGATCGGCCCGACACCGATGCTCGCGCCGTTGGAGGTGCTCGCGTATGCCGCCGCCTGCACCACCCGGATGCGGCTCGGGGTCGCCGTGCTCGTCGCGACGCAGCACGACCCGCTGCAGCTGGCCGCCGCGATCA
>CAYPQR010000783.1:0-1534 GCA_964412865.1 uncultured Intrasporangiaceae bacterium | reverse complement strand
AGATCAGGCCGAACAGGGCGACCAGACCGCCGAATACGAATATTGAGGTCGCCAGGCTGACAAGGCCGACCGTCGCGGACACCGCCGCGAGCCGGTTCGGATGCGGTGGAGCCCCGGCGCCGGCGTCGGGGGCACCGCGCAGGGCGACTCGCGGATATGTGGCGACCGCGGGTCCGGCCGATGCCGGCGTGTGTTGTCTCTTCATGGAAGGTCCACCTTTCGTCGTGGTGAGTGACCATCGTCGAAGGTCGGGGCATGGCCACACATCGCCGCAGCAGGGGGAATGAGCTTCCCCTGATCGGGGGAGGCCATGACCGGGCATGCAGGCGATACTTGCGCTCATGATCCGACGACTTCGGCCGGTCCTGAGTGGCTCGACCTATGCGAGCGCGGTGTTCGCCTATTGCTGCGCGCTGGCGGGCCTTCTGGTGCTGCCGCCGGCACTGATACCGGCCCTGGTGTGGAGTTCCGCCCCGGAGATCGCGCAGATCGCGCTGGTGCTTCTGGCCTGGGCGGTGCTCCTCGGCCTGGTCGGGATGGTCCGCGGAGCCCGCCGCGTCATGGTTGTCTGCGCGCGCCGAGCGCTCGGAGTGCCACTACCCGACCCACCCGTTGCCCGCCAGGACAGGTATGCCGCACACCCCGGACCGTCCGGATCCGATCGATGGCGCAGCCCTGCCTGGCTGGTCCTGCAGGTCGCCCTCGGGTGGCTCGGCCTGGTGGTGACCGGCACGCTGCTCGCCGCCGGCGCGGCGCTCCCGGCGAACTGGCTCGACGGTCAGGCGCGGCTGAGCCTGGCGGGCCGGTCGCTGCAGCTGACCGGCGGCTGGCAAAGCTATGTCGCGGCACTCGCCTGCCTCGTGGCGGCAGTGGTCACCTGCGCCGTGGTGGGTGGCATCGTGCGGTGGATGACGCCTCGGCTGCTGGGCCCGTCGGCGTCCGAGCGTCTCGCTCTGGCCGCTGAGCGCGAGCACGCCCTGGCCGAGCGCAACCGGCTCGCCCACGAGTTGCACGACTCGATCGGCCACACGCTGACCGCGACGACGATCCAGGCCGCGGTCGCGGGTGAAGTGCTCTCCGCCGACCCCGTGGCCGCCCGGGCCGCCCTACGCAGCATCGAGGAGTCGTCCCGCGTCGCACTGGAGGACCTCGACTATGTGCTCGGAGTGTTGCGGGAGGACGCGACGGGCAGCGCCCCGAGCCGGACACTGGCAGATCTGCCCGACCTGCTGGGCCGACTGCAAGGTGCCGGAGCCGTCATTCACCCACAGCTGTCGGGCGACCTCACGCGGGTGCGCGCGCCACTATCCCGGGCGGCCTACCGGATCGTTCAGGAAGGGTTGACCAATGCACTGAGGCACGGCGCCGGCGGACCGATCGAGCTGCGAGTGGCCGCCGGTCCGGGACTGCTGGAACTCACAGTGACGAACCGGGTCGGAGCACGCGGCACGGCCACCTTCGCCACCTCCGGGCACGGTCTGCCGGGGCTGGCCGAGCGGGTGCGGCTGCTGAACGGCGAATTCACAGCCGGCCC
>CAYPQR010000782.1:0-1537 GCA_964412865.1 uncultured Intrasporangiaceae bacterium | reverse complement strand
GTGCGCCGTTGCGTCATGCAGAAGTCGTCATATGTGACCACTTCTGCATGACGTCGGCTCCGGTGCCCCGGATGTCGATGTCAGAAATACGGCTCTCCTGTCGTAAATCTGTATCTTGACGCACCAAGGCAACACAAAACTAAAGTTTTCATGCAGTTTGATGGTAGAGTTGCCCCATGCCGGGCCCGAGTCAAGATCTGCGACGTCGGCTCCATGAAATCGCCTTCGGTCAGGCGGGCTATTTCACCGCAGCGCAGGCCAAGAGCGTCGGTTACAGCTATCAAGCACAGAAGTACCACGTGGACCACGGCAACTGGCTGCGCGTCGACCGCGGCCTGTTCCGTCTGCCCGGCTGGCCCAGCGACCCGATGGACACCTACGCACGCTGGGTGCTGTGGAGCGACGGCCGCGGCGTGATCTCGCACGACTCCGCGCTCGCGATCCATGGCCTCTCCGACGCCAATCCGTCGCGTATCCACCTGACCGTGCCGCCCAGGTTCCGAGCGCAGGATGACGCCGTCGTCATTCACATCGGGCAGCTCGATGATCGCGACGTCGAGCTTCGAGGCTCCTGGCGACTCACCACGGTCGACCGGACTCTGGCGGACGTCGCGGCCTCGGAGACCTCCCAGGAGCTCGTGACCCAGGCGGTCGGCGACGCGCTGTCCCAGTCCAAGACGACTCGCCGTCGACTGCTGCGGCGGTCCGCGAACGCCGGCGACCGAGCCGCCCTGCGTCTGGAGCGCGCACTGACCTCATGGGCTGACGCATGAGGGCCTCACCCAGGGCGCAGTCGGCCAATGATCGGATCCGCCGCGCAGCTCACGAGCAGGGATACGACCCCAACCGACTACGACGATCTGTTGTCTTCCAACGAATCATCGATCGCCTCGCACCGGCCGGGCTCATCCTCAAAGGCGGTTTCTGCCTCGAGGTCCGACTTCCCGGGGCCGCCCGCACGACCAGAGATCTCGACTTCGTAGGCGAACTCGCTCTGGCCACAGACCCGGAAGACCTCCGGGACGACCTCGATGAACTGCTGGACATCCACGACCCGGCTGACGGCTTCACCTTCCAGGTTGGTGCTGCGACGCGACTCCGCGGCGACGATGCCGAGCCCAACGCGTGGCGGGTCTCGGTGTCGGCCCAACTCGACGGCGCGCACTTCGGGCACATCAAGCTCGACCTCGTGGGCCAGGTGCAGGAGGTCGTCGGCGCGACGGAGCTGCTGGTGATCCCCGTGCCGGTGCCGCTGCCCGGCGCAGGTGCGGTCAGCATCGAGGCCGTTGACGTTCACCAGCACGCTGCAGAGAAGTTCCACGCCTATGCCCGGCTCTACGCCCACGATCGCCCATCATCTCGGACGAAGGATCTGGTTGATCTCGTGCTGTTGATCGACGCCGGCCTGCTCAACGACGTGACCAGGTTGAGGCAACGTCTCCTCGCCGTCTACGGCGCACGAGACGCGTCGACGCCCGTCGCGGCTCTGCCTGAGCCACCGGACAGCTGGCGGCTGACCTACGAAGCCTTCGCGGCC
>CAYPQR010000781.1:0-1538 GCA_964412865.1 uncultured Intrasporangiaceae bacterium | reverse complement strand
GCCGCTCGCTCGTCCCTCGCATCGCGGCTACTCGACCAGCCAGATCGCCCCTTTCGCCTGCAAGGCGTCACTGACAGTGCCAAGAAGACTCGACCGGCCGGCGATGAAGGATAGGATCGACAGGCAGCACGGCAGACCAGGAGGTGGCCACATGCGCACACCACAAGAAGTCTTCGAGCACCACGCACAGGCGCTGGGTGACGAAGACATCGATCAGATCCTCGCCGACTACGCGGACGACGCGGTGCTGATCACCGCCGACGGTCCGGTCCACGGCCGAGACGGGATCGCCGCGACGTTCCGGTGGCTGATCGAACAGATCCCGCACGCCACCTGGGACCTGAAAACCCAGGTCTACGACGGTGATCTGCTGTTGCTGGAGTGGGCTGTGACCAGTGAGGCCCACAATGTCGACGACGGCGTGGACACCTTCGTGTTCAAGGACGGCATGATCGTCGCCCAGACGGTGCACCTCACCCTTTCGCCGGTATGACCGCGGGCGGGCCCGCCCGTCGGTGAGTTCGTCTCACGCCAGATCGGGCACATAGCGCGGATAGCCCCGCTTGGCCGCGTCCGCCGCCGCGACGTCGATCTCGACCGTGGCGAACGGGTCACGCGACGAGGTCGTCGCGACCACCTCGCCCTCGGGGTCGATCGCCCATCCGAGGCCCCCGTGCTCGGCGGCGCCGGAGTTGGACGACAACGACCATGCCCCGGACACCACGGCGCAGGCCCGGCCCCCGGCGAGCCACTTGTCCAGCGATTCGGCCGGCGTGCAGCGCGGCGTCGCCACGACGTGTGCACCGGCCTGACCGAACGCGCGGGCGTGCTGCAGAAACCACATCTCGGTGCACACCAGCACCCCGGCCCGGACGCCGGCGAGATCCGCCGGGGAGTATTCGCCGACGCCCCGGTCATACCACGACGCCTCCCAGAAGCCCGGCTCGTCGGGCAGGTAGCTCTTGTCGTGCAGGCGTCGCGGAGGACCACCCCTCTCGGCGCCGTATGCCTCGTTGCGCCGCCCCCGCTCACCGTCCACCGGCCGTGTGCCGACCACCGCGGCATCCAGTTCGCCGAGACGCCGCATCCAGCGCTCATGGGCCGCCACGGCGTCGTGCCATGGCTGCTCGCTCTCGGGCCGCTCCGCCGCAAACCAGGGCGCGAAGCACATCTCGGGAAGCACGACGAGATCGCTCCGCTGCTCACGGACGTGGGCGACCAGCGCGTCCCAATCCTCCTGCAGGGCACCCGCCCGGGTCCGCAGCTGACACACCGTCGCTCGCATACGTGAAGGATCCCATGCCGAGCGTGCCCCGGGATGCCGGGGTCATGTAGGTCCCGCGCGATCTGTCACCGCCGCAGCGCTCTGACCCGCACATTGACAAGACGCCGCGCCAGCACGTCTCCACGCATCCTGTCCAAATCCACAGCCTGAACTGATGACGGGCTGGGTTCGGAGCAGCAGAACGGAAGTCCCGATAGCCGAACGACGTACGGCGCGCGAGGTCGCGTTTTCTGGCCTCTGCCGACGGCGAGAG
>CAYPQR010000780.1:0-1538 GCA_964412865.1 uncultured Intrasporangiaceae bacterium | reverse complement strand
TCCAGCGACGACCGGATCGTCTCGAGGGTCTCGTGCAGCGCGGGGATCTCGAAGGTCTGTCCGTCGAGGGCCTCGCGCAGCCAGCAGGCGTGCGTGAGGGTGAGCAGTTCCCCGGCGTCGGCGGGACGTGCCGGGCGGATGCCGGCGATCAGGTCGTCCGGATCGGTCGCGGCGGAGGCGGCCAGCAGGTCGGGGCGCCGGGCGGCGGTGCGCTCGAGACGCTGTTGGTGGCGCCAGGCGGCGATGCGGCCGTGGTCGCCCGAAAGCAGCACGGGCGGCACCTCACGGCCGCGCCAGGTCGCGGGTTTGGTGTAGACGGGGTATTCCAGCAGTCCGTCCTCGTGCGACTCCTCGACCAGCGATTCGGCGTTGCCGATCACCCCCGGCACGAGGCGCATGATCGCCTCGACCATGGCGAGCACCGCGACCTCGCCGCCGTTCAGCACGTAGTCGCCCAGGGAGAGGATCCGCACCTCGCCCACCTGCGCGGCGTGCTCGTAGACGCGCTCGTCGATGCCTTCGTAGCGACCGGCGCCGAAGACCAGCCTCGGTGCCCGGGCGAGTTCCCGTGCGATGGACTGGGTGAACGGTGCTCCTCCCGGGCCCGGGAAGACGATCGTGGGGCGCGGCCCGTCCTGCGTGACGTGCTCGAGTGCCTCGGCCCACGGCTCGGGTTTCATCACCATGCCCGCTCCCCCGCCGTAGGGGGTGTCGTCGACGGTGCGGTGCCGGTCGTGGGTGAAGTCGCGCAGATCGTGCACGCGCAGGTCGAGCGTGCCGTTGCGACGTGCCTGCCCGATCAGCGAAAGCTCAAGAGGGGCAAGGTAGTCGGGAAAGATCGTGATGACGTCGACCTGCACCGTCAATCCCTTCCGAGCTCGAGCAGACCCGGCGGCGGGTCGATCACGACGCGCCCGGCGTCCAGATCCACCTCGGGCACCAGCTGCGCCACCAGCGGCACGTATGCGGTGCCCCCGCCGTCGAGCGCCACCTCCAGCAGATCCTGGGCGGGACGCTCGTGAAGCCCGGTCACCGTGCCGACGGACGCACCGCCGACGGTGACGACCGCGAGCCCGACGAGTTCGTCCTCATACCAGGCGTCGTCGCTCTCCTGCGCCTGCGACAGCAGCTTCGTGCCGCGCAACGCCTCGGCCGCGGTGCGGTCGGCGGCCTCGTCGAAGGCGAGCAGCCAGATGTCGCGATGGATGCGCGCGGAGCGCAGCGTGAGCGGGCCACGGTCGGCCGGGTCGGTCCGCAGCACGGCGCCGGGTGTGAAGCGCTGCTCCGGTTCATCCGTGTGCACCCGCACGGTCACCTCGCCCTTCAGCCCGTGCGGCTTGCCGATCCGCGCGACGACGACGTCATCCATGCCTGTGATCCTCGCAGGTTGCGCCGACATCGCCGGCCTCGACCGGCCCGGCGCTGCGGCCGGCCGGCATGACGATCGACAGCGCCGACAGGCAGATGCCCAGCACCAGGGGGAACAACAGGGCGTCCTGGATGCCGAAGTGGTGCACCAGCGAACCCATGACACCCGG
>CAYPQR010000779.1:0-1539 GCA_964412865.1 uncultured Intrasporangiaceae bacterium | reverse complement strand
CCGGGTGACGGGGGTGTGCCCAGTCACCTGATTCTTCACTTACGTCGGTTGGTCTGTCAGAGATCAGGCCGCGCTGGGCACTTCCGCGGCGACCTCGGGTTGTGCAGCCTCCGCCTTGGCCTCGGCCTCGTGCTCATCCTCGTCGTGAGCGCCGGCCATTCCGAAATACAGGATGGTCAGCAGGGCGAAGATGAAGGCCTGGATCAGTCCGATGAACAGATCGAACAGCTTCCAGACGACGTTGGGTCCCCACAGGATGTAGGTGGGGAACAGCGCGATCATCGAGATCATGATCCCGCTGGAGAAGATGTTGCCGAAGAGACGAAGGGCCAGCGTGACCGGCTTGGTGATCTCCTCGATCAGGTTGAGCGGGAACAGCACCGGGTAGGGCTGGAAGTAGTGCTTGATGTAGCCGCCGATGCCCCGCTCGCGGACGCTGTAGATGTGCACCCCGACGATCACGAACAGCGCCATCGCATACGTGAGGTTGACGTCGGAGGTCGGCGACGGCACCTTCTCCATGGTCGGGATCAGTTCGATCCAGTTGCACAGCAGGATGAACGTGAACAGTGCGATGGCCAGCGGCACCACGAACTTGTTGACCCGGCCGAGCGAGTCCTCGACCTGCTTGGTGACCATGTCGACCATCGATTCCCAGATGATCTGGATCTTGCTGGGCACGCCCGACGTCACCTTGGAGCGCATCCACAGCCCGAGTCCGATCACCACGATGCCGGCGATCACCGACGACCAGATGGTGTCGAGGTTGAAGGTCATGCCGAGGAAGCTTCGCTGGATGTGATTGCCGATCTCGATCTCGGTCTCCGAGGCGAGCGCGTGGATCATACGTTCTTCAGCTCCTTCAGCAGCGGGAAACCCGTCGCGATCAGGGTAATGAGGTGGAAGAGGGCCAGACCGACGAGAGTGGCCGCACCGCCTTGCGACCAGAAGATGAGGGTGACGGCGACGGCCACGACCGTGATGCCGAGCAGCCGCACCAGGGATGCCTTGCCGTATTGCTTGCGGGAGAGCTCCTCGCCGCCGTCGACGGCGTGCAGCAGGGTGAACTCCATCGTGACCTGGTTGGCCATGCCGAGCAGGATGCCGACGGCGGCGAAGACGCCGAGGGCCAGATAGCCGAACACGCCGAGGATCCAGACCGCAGCGACACACAGCACGGCGCCGAGGATGAGCACCCGGCGCTGGTTCGCCAGGGCGCGGGCCATCGGTGACCCACTCATCGCTTCACCTTCCTTGCGGCCGGGTAGGCCCGTCTAGCGTCATGTCGTGAAGAAGCTGCGCACCCGCAGCCACGAAGCGGCCCCGCCCAGAAGCATTCCCAGGCCGAGTCCGACCAACGTGAATGTGGGCGACGTGCCAGCATGTGAATCTGCCAAGAGGCCGACGGCCAGTCCGAGGACGAGACTGGTGACGAGTACGCCGCCGAGGCCCACGAGATCCCATGCGCCGGGACCGGAGTCCCGGGCCTCATCGTACACCACGCCTGACCGCCTCTTTTCACGCACAGGGTGCCCACGA
>CAYPQR010000778.1:0-1544 GCA_964412865.1 uncultured Intrasporangiaceae bacterium | reverse complement strand
TCGGGCGAGCCTACCGATCACAGCGCACGTCGACACCGTTCTTCTCATTGCCGGCACCACGGAGCCGAGCTCGTGGCGAGGCCTGCATGAGTTTCACCTACCGCAGGCAATTTGATGCCCTGACGTGCCCCAACGGCGGATCGGCGAGCGGGACGTGCTGTCATCTCGCGGCTACGTGGTCAGTCGATGGTCCGCGTGGCATGGACACTCCGTCGTCACCGATCACGCTGATCCGCGCGGTCCACCAGCAGGCCGGGGCAGCCATCCGCGACCAGCGGATGGTGGATGTGCCCGGTGGGCTCGCGGCGAGCGCCTGGAGATGCTCAGTGGCCGAGCCAGCCAGGCACGTCGAGTCGGGCTGCCCGCTCGGGCACGAGTCGCCGCAGGTCGGCCTCCAGCTCGCACAGCCGTGCTGAACCGATCACCTGTGCCCACCGCGTGCGCAGCTGCTCGAAGACGGCCGCGGACCGTTGCAGGGCATCCCACCCGTGGTCGGTCAGCTGGACCGTCTGTCGTCGCCGGTCCTCCTGGTCTTCGGCGCGCTCGACGTAGCCGAGCTGAATGAGGCGCCCCACGGTCTTGCCTGCGGCCTGCTTGGACACGCCGAGTCGCCGCCCGATCTCGCTAGTGCTCGCTCCCCGGGCACCGATCGCCTGCATTGCAAAGCCGTATGCCGGCCGCAGACTTGGGTGCCCTTGCCGCGCCAACTCGAGGTGGAGTTCGTCGATCAAGCTGCGGAAGCCACCCAACAACAGCAACGGCAGCTCGAACCCAGCGGTGTCGTCAGGATGATCCACCCGCGACAGTCTAGACAAAGAGGTTGACCTTATAGACAACCGTGTTGTCTAATATTCTGAGTAGCTGGTCCCGCCATCTCACCCCACCCATCCGCCGGCCCGAGGACTGTCATGACCGCCACAGCCTTTCCCACCTACACCGTTGACACCGCGTCCGAGCCCGCATCAGCCATGCTGGACAGGGTGACCGGCACGTTTGGATTCACCCCGGTCGCGCTGGCCCGGATGGCTGGCTCGCCCGAACTGCTGGCCGCCTTCCTGCAGGCCAACGCCACCTTCGAGCGATGCTCATTGACCGCCCTGCAGCGCGAAGTCGTGATCATGACCGTTGCCCGTCGACACGGTTGCCACCTGTGCATGGCGATGCACACCGCGTCGCTGCACCGCCTTGGTGCAGACGAGGCGCTGGTTGCGGCCCTGCGAGACGGCACCGCCCTGCGTGATGAGCAACTCGAGGCGCTGCGCATCTTCACGCTGACCATCATGGACCGCCACGGCGCGGCAGACGAGAACGCCGTCGAGACGCTGCTGGCTGCCGGGTACGACCACCGGCAAGCACTGGATGTCGTGCTGGGCGTCGGCGTGTACACCCTGTCGACCTACGCTAACCGGCTCACCAGCGCTCCAGTGGACGAACCCTTCCAACCATTTGCCTGGGACGGCTGACCCCTCCCTCCGCGAAAGCGCACTAGGTGGCCATAAATTCGAAAATGAGGCCTGATGCTGCGCTTTCGGCGAGTCATAAGG
>CAYPQR010000777.1:0-1547 GCA_964412865.1 uncultured Intrasporangiaceae bacterium | reverse complement strand
GGGAAGTGAGATGGGCCGAGCTGCCGACGACGTGACACGGCTGGCGCACAGCGTGCTGAAGCCGGGCTTCGCGGGCACGACGATGCCGGGGTGGCTCGGCGACGCGATCGACGGCGGACTGCGTTCGGTCTGCTACTTCGGGCACAACATCGACAGCGTGGAGCAGACGGCCGTGCTGTCGCGGCAGCTGCACGAGCGCGGCGTGCAGCTGATCGCCACCGACGAGGAGGGCGGCATCGTCAGCCGGCTCGGCGCCCGCACCGGCTCCCGACACGTGGGTGCGGCCGCACTCGGCCAGGCGGACGATCTCGATCTGACGCGCGGCGTCGCCTCCCGGATCGGGGCCGATCTGGCGTCGGTCGGCATCGACGTCGATCTGGCGCCGGTGGCCGACATCAACAGCAATCCGGCCAACCCGGTGATCGGTGTGCGGTCGTTCGGTGCCGACCCGGAGCACGTGGCGCGTCACGTCGTGGCGTATGCCGAGGGCCTGCGGTCGCAGGGTGTCCTGGCGTGCGCCAAGCACTTCCCGGGGCACGGCGACACGGCGGTCGATTCGCACGTGGGCATGCCCCAGGTCGATGCCGACGCGATCACGTTGCGCCGACGTGAACTCGTGCCCTTCGCGAGGCTCGCGAAGGAGCAGGTGCCGATGATCATGACCGGGCACATCCTGGTGCCCGCGATCGACCCGAAGCGGCCGGCGACGCTGAGCGCCGCCGAGGTCGATCTGCTGCGCGGCGAACTCGGCTTCGAGGGTGTCGTGGCCAGCGACGCGCTCGACATGGGCGCGATCACCGGCACCGTCGGGCTCGCCCGGGGATGCGTCGACGCGCTGCTCGCGGGCTGCGACCTACTCGGCCTGGGCAACCCGGTGCTCGGCCGCCCGGACGGGCTGGACCGGCGAATCTTCGACGAGGCGGTCTCGGCGATCGTGGAGGCCGTCCACTCGGGAGACCTGCCGATGGCCAGACTCGTGGAGGCATCGGAACGGGTGGCCGGCCTGGTCGCGCTGCGCTCGAGCGACGCGCCGCGCGAAGACGTCGACCCCGGAGTCGACCTTCGCGCCGCGGCCGCGTCGCTGCAGACCAGAGGAGTGCGCAGGGGCGTCCTCTCGGGGCGCAGTCCGCGCATCCTCGATATCCGTCGGCAGCGCAATGTCGCCAGCGGCAGGCTCACCTCCGCCGTCACCGACCGGCTGCTGCAGGACGGCGCGACCCTGACGCACGCATTCGAGAGGGCAGCGACCGTCGAGGGCCATGCCGGCGAGGTGTCGTCCCCGGTGGCGCAGCCGCTGACCGAGGCGCCCGACGTCATCGTCACGGGCACCCCGGGGATCGACGCCGCGGAGGGCGAGCAACTGCGGCAGGCGCTCGCTGCCAACCCCGACGCCGTCGTCATCTGCATGGGCTATGTCGCCGACGACCGGGCCGTGCCGGAGGCGCGCAGCATCCTCTTCACGCTCGGCGACAGCCTCCCGACCGCGGACGCCGTCGCGGACTTCCTGCTCTGAGCGGTATGTCGTAAACCTGCGCCGGACCGGGTGC
>CAYPQR010000776.1:0-1548 GCA_964412865.1 uncultured Intrasporangiaceae bacterium | reverse complement strand
GCAGCAGCCGCTGCGATGCGAGGGTCACCAGGCGCTCGGTCAGCGGATCCATGCGAGCCGTTGCCTCGTCGAGGACGACGATCTGCACGTCGCGCACCAGCAGCCGAGCGAACGATATGAGCTGCTCCTCCCCCGCCGACAGGGACGTGCCGCCGGGACCGAGCATCGTGTCGAGGCCATGCGGAAGCCCGTCGACCCACGCCTGAAGGCCGAGCTCACGGACGGCCGCCTCGACCTGTGCGCGCGGCACCGGCGTGAACAGCGTGATGTTGTCGCTGACGCTGCCGGCGAGGATCTCGGTGCGCTGGGTGACCACCCCGATGGCCTCACGCAACTGGGTGAGGTCGAGGTCGCACACGTCGATGCCGCCGAGGAACACCGAGCCACGCGGCGGCTCGACCGCGCGGGAGAGGAACGACGCCAGTGTCGACTTCCCGGATCCGGTGCGGCCCACCAGAGCCAGCGTCTGACCGGCGGGCACCTCGAGGTCGACGCCACGCAGCGCGAACGTGCCCTCCGGATAGGCGAAGTGCAGGTCGGCATACCGTATGCCGATCGGACCGGTCGGCACCGCCAGGCCACCGTCGGGTTCCGGTGTCGCCGCGAGCATCTGACGCAGTCGCACCAGGGCGCCCACACCGGCCTGCACGTCGGGCAGGTGGCGCACCGTCATGTCGATCTGGCCGACGAACAGCGTGGTGATCAGGAAGAGCGTGACGAGTTCGCTGACCTCGAGGTGACCCCCGGAAGCGAGCACGACGCCCGCGAGCCCGACCGCTGCGAGCAGCACGTGCAGGATCACCCCGGCGCGCACGCCGACGAGGCGCTCCACCGCAACGACCGCACGGAACCGCTCGTGCACCACGGCCGAGATCTTGCTCAACCGCGAGATCGCAAAGGGCGCACCCCGATTGGTGCGCAGATCGTCGCGCCCCGCGACCGCCTCCTCCAGCGCGGCCGCGTGGTCCGTCCACGCCATCTCCTCGAGCACCTTCAGGCGGCCGATCTGCTGCAGCAGTCGGCGCACGGCGGCGACGGTGACCACCGCGAAGACCGGGAAGAGGAACCAGGCGGGCCACCAGGTGATGCCGGCGACGATCCACATCGGGATGCAGCCGAACAGCGCACGAAGCAGACCCCAGACCTGCTGGCGGATCAGCGTGCCGAGCTCGTGGGTGTCGTCGTCGACCCGATCGAGGATCTCGCCGACGGCCTGCTCGGTGAGGGCCGCGACCGGCTGCGACAGCGCGGCGTGCACGACGTCCTGACGCAGCCTTCCCTCGGCCCGGTCGACGACCCCGGCCCACCAGAACCGGCCCAGGGCGTCGAGGAGCGCGGCGCCGACCACGCATACGGCAAGGACGATCACTCCCGCCGTGGTCGGCCCCGCCGCGACGTGCCCCGCCGCAACCGTGCCGAGCGTCTGCGCCGTGGCGGCAATCACCAAGCATGCGAGGGCAATCAGCCCCAGCGGCCCACGCAGCCGTTGCAGGGTCAGCCGACGCCGCGGGTCGGCATACGACGAGTCGGCCGGGCGGTCGGTCTGAG
>CAYPQR010000775.1:0-1549 GCA_964412865.1 uncultured Intrasporangiaceae bacterium | reverse complement strand
CGTGTGAGGACATCAGCAGGATGGTCGTGCCGCCGCGGCCGCGCAACTCCTTTTCCGTGCCCCGAGTCGGTCACGCCCACCTCGGGCGGGCACCCGGCAGGTATGCCCGCCCCCGGCCATCGCCACCCGGACGAGCGGACATCACCTGACGCCGATCGTCCGGTTTCTGTGCAAGCCTCGACGTCAGCGCAGACACAGGGAGGAACTGATGAGCGACTACGAGATCAAGGCGTTGACCCCGGCGACCTGGGACGGGTTCGCCGGCCTTGCGCAGCGCCACAACGGAGTGTTCGGCGGATGCTGGTGCACGTGGTTTCACACCTTCCCCGCAGACAAGACGCACGACGCGGACGGCAACCGCGAACTCAAGCGGCGCCTCGTCGAGGAGGGCGTGGCGCATGCGGCGCTCGTCTATGACGGCGAGGAGGCGGTCGCGTGGTGCGAATACGGCACACCACAGGAGGTGCCCAACATCCACCACCGCAAGCAGTATGAGGCGGAGCTCGACGTCGCGCCCGACTTCCGGGTGACCTGCATCTTCGTTGACAAGAGGTATCGCCGCAACGGGATGGCGGGCATCGCCCTCGACGGTGCGATCGACTTGATCGCGCGCTCGGGCGGCGGAGTCGTCGAGGGATACCCGCACGACATCCACGGCAAGAAGACGTCGTCGTCCTTCCTCTACAACGGCACGCGCACGCTCTATGAGCGGCACGGATTCGACTACGTCCGCGCCAAGGGCCTGAAGAACTGCGTGATGCGCCGCACGGTCCCCGCCGGTTGAGCGCGGCGGCGCCACACCCGCCGCGTGTTTCCTGCGCGCCGCCGCAGGCCGGCATCGCTGCGACCGGGCATCGAGGGGGCGAAACCTGCTCCCCCTCACCGTGATCGGTAGCCTTCAGTCATGCCCATCACGATCCGGAGGCTCTCGCACGACGACTGGAAGCTCTATCGAGAGGTCCGGCTCGCCGCCCTGAAGGACGCACCCGAGGCGTTCGCCTCGACCTACGGCGATGCGGTGCGGCAGGACGAGGCATACTGGCGCGACGCCATGAACCTCCCCTGCTGGTTCGCCTTCGACGACGACCAGGCGGTGGGGATGGTGCGGATCGGCGCATTCGGCGACGCCCTCCCGCATCTGCTGTCAATGTGGGTGGCGCCCGGCTCTCGCGGCTCGGCGGCTGGCAGCCGGCTGGTCGAGGCGGCGCTCGACTGGGCACGACAGCGCGGCCACGCCGGAGTCGATCTGCAGGTGGTCACCGACAATCTGCGGGCCCAATCGTTTTATCGTCGCTGCGGATTCGAGCCGACCGGCGACACATTCATTCTGCCCGACGGGCGCCCCGAGATCGCGATGGCGATCCACTTCTGAGCACACGGAACCGGACCGCAAACGGAACCGGCCACACCCTTCGCGGGCACGGCCGGTTCCGTTGGTCGGCAGTTGGATCCGGCGATCGCCGAGTCCGCGTGCCGGACGGTCGATTGTCAGTTGATCTCGACGCTCGGGTGGATGCTCTTGACCTTGTGCAGGGTGTTGCGGTCGGTG
>CAYPQR010000774.1:0-1553 GCA_964412865.1 uncultured Intrasporangiaceae bacterium | reverse complement strand
CGAAATATGCGCCGACCACGAGCGCGCCGCCGTTGATGCACGGCTCGACCTCGCCATCGAAGAATCGCTGGCCCGCGTGCTCCCACCTGCAATGCTCCCGCACCCCGTCGACGGCGGCCCGCATCGCCGGGTCGGTCGGGTCGGCGCCGAACTCGCGCAGCAGCCGCAGTGTCGGCAGGGTCGCCGTCCAGGGCTGCCCCTCCGGGTCGCCGACGACCTCGCCGGTCGGCCGCCATTCCGCGCCCGGGAAGCAGGCCCCGCGGGCCCACTGCCCGTCCTCCTGCAGATCGAGCACGCGCTTGCCCCAACCATCGGTGGTGACCCGGGCACGCTCTGCTGCCGCATCCGACGGCGACCCGGCGTCCAGATCCTGCATCACCTGCCACCGGATCGCCGGGTCGCCGTCGAGCAGCCACGCCGTCACGTCGTTCATCAGCGCATCCCTCCGCGTTAAGTCATCCGATCTGGATGGCTCAGCGTTCGAATGTAGGGCCGATTGCGGACGAACGGCTTCCCGATTCGGCTCGATCGCTACTGCTGCGCACGCACCCCCTGCTCGATGCGGTCACCGGTGTCCTTGTCGATGTTGTGCCAATACTCGAACGCCCGCTGCAGCACCGGCTCGGTCACGCCATTGAGGAGATGCCCGACCACGTTGCTCACCAGGCGATCTCGCGCCGCATCGTCCATGACGTCCCGCACGAGCGTGCCCGGCTGGCCGAAGTCGTCATCCTCGGCGTGCAGGGTGTATGCGGCGCGCACCAGATCTCCGTCGCTGTGCCATCCGGCGGGCTCGCCGAAGCGGTCCGTGTCGGCGCTCGGACCGCCCTTGGAGTTCGGTGCATAGACCGGGTCCGACACCGGGTGTATCCGCATCGCGCCGTCCTTGCTGTAGGAGTGCACGGGCGCGTGCTTCGGATAGTTGACCGGCAGTTCGCGGTAGTTCGCGCCGATGCGATACCGATGCGCGTCCGCATACGAGAAGATGCGAGCAAGGAGCATCTTGTCGGGGCTGGGCCCGATGCCCGGCACCATGTTGTTCGGCTCGAACGCGGCCTGCTCGATCTGCGCGTGGTAGTCGGTCGGGTTCTGCCGCAACGTCATCCGCCCGACCTCGACCAGCGGGTAGTCCTTGTGCGACCACGTCTTCGTCAGGTCGAACGGGTTGAACCGGTAGGTCGCCGCCTCGTCGAACGGCATGATCTGCATGTAGAGGGTCCAGCTCGGGTAGTCCCCGCGCTCGATCGCCTCATACAGGTCACGCGTGTGGTAGTCGCCGTCGACTCCCGCAAGACGGTCGGCCTCGGCCTGCTCGAGGAACTCGATGCCCTGGTCGGTCTTGAAGTGATACCTGACCCAGAATCGCTCGCCCTGCGCGTTGACCCACATGTAGGTGTGACTGGAGTAGCCGTTCATGTTTCGCCACGTCTTGGGGATGCCTCGATCTCCCATGAGCCAGGTCACCTGGTGGGCCGATTCCGGCGACAGCGTCCAGAAGTCCCACTGCATGTCGTTGTCGCGCAGGTTGGTGTCGGCGCGGCGCTTCTGCGATC
>CAYPQR010000773.1:0-1555 GCA_964412865.1 uncultured Intrasporangiaceae bacterium | reverse complement strand
TGGCCTCGGTGTAGGCGTCGGTGCCGTTGGCGACCAGGGAGAACCAGAACGGCAGGCCCCGGGCGCGCCGCGTCAGCCCGACGGAGTAGTCGGTGGGGTTCCAGTCGGGTTTCTCGGTGAGCACATCCAGGTATGACGCGTGCTGCGTATGCGCCGCGCGCGCCAGCGGCGGGTCGCGATAGATCAGGCCGCAGCAGTCGAACGGCGCGAAGAGCCACTTGTGCGGGTCGACGATGAACGAGTCGCACCGCTCGATGCCGGCATACTTCTCGCGGATCGAGGGGGCCGCCAGGCCGGCGCCGCCGTACGCAGCGTCGACGTGGAACCAGATGTCGTAGTCCTCGCACACCTGCGCCACCGACTCCAGGTCGTCGATGATGCCGAGATTGGTGGTGCCGGCCGTCGCGACGACGGCGAAGAACGACTCCGGCCCCTCGTCCTCGATCACCTGCCGCAGCGCCTCGCCGGTCAGCCGCAGGTCATCGCCCAGAGGCACGCTCACCAGCTCGGCGTCCATGACGCGGCAGGCCGAGGCGATCGACGAGTGCGATCCGGCGGTCGCGGCGACCCGGAAGGGCCGGGTGGCGCTGCGAGCGCGCGCCGTCTCGCGCGCGGTCACCAGCGCCGAGAGGTTGCCGATCGTGCCGCCCTGCACGAAGCCGCCACCGGCCTCGGCGGGAAGCCCGGCCAGGTCGGCCAGCCAGCGCAGCGCCTGGTTCTCGGCATACACGGCGCCCGCGCCCTCCAGCCACGACCCGGCATAGATCGACGACGCCCCGACGACGAGATCGAACATCGCCGACTCCCGTGTCGGAGCGCAGGGGATGAAGGACAGGTAGCGGGGATGGTCGGTGGACAGGCAGGCCAGCGCGAGTTCGTCCTCGAAGAGCTGCAGGGCCGCTTGGCCGCCCATCCCCTTCGGCGTGATCGCACCGCCGGCGACCTTGTCCAGCTCGGCCAGCGATCGCGGCGAGTCCAAGGGCACCGGGTCGAGCGCGAGCCGCTCCGCGGCATACCTCAGGATCGATTCGCCGAGCCGTGTGGTCTCTTCGTTGAAGCCGTGCACCCGGCGAGTCTAGAGCGCACGCGCGGCTCGCTGCACCCGGCCGCCCAACCGCCGGGGCCGACCCCCTGGGCGCGCGATCCGATGGTTAAGTTGACCGTATGCAGCCGCGTCCCCTCACGGAGCTGGTGCACCCCACCTGGGCTCCCGCACTCGAGCCGGTGGCCGACAAGATCACCGCCTGTGGCCAGTTCCTGCGCGAGGAGGTCGCGGCGGGCCGCGGCTACCTGCCTGCGGGCGAGAACGTCCTGCGCGCCTTCGCGCAGCCGCTGGATCGGGTGCGAGTGCTCATCGTCGGGCAGGACCCCTACCCCACGCCAGGTCACGCCGTCGGACTGTCCTTCTCGGTCGCACCGGAGGTGCGCCCGGTGCCGCGCAGCCTGCAGAACATCTATGCCGAGATGGCGACGGATCTCGGCCTACCGACGCCGTCGACCGGGGATCTGTCGCCCTGGTCGGAGCGGGGCGTCATGCTGCTCAACCGCGTGCTGA
>CAYPQR010000772.1:0-1556 GCA_964412865.1 uncultured Intrasporangiaceae bacterium | reverse complement strand
TGAAGGCGTCGACCTACGACGGCAAGATCATCGCGGTGCCGTTCTGGGCCAACACCCAGGTGCTCTGGTATCGCAAGAGCGTGGCCAAGAAGGCCGGTCTCGACATGAACAAGCCCGTCACGTGGGACCAGTTGATCACCGCGACGCGCAAGACCCACACCGACATCGGCGTGCAGGCCGCGCTCTACGAGGGGTATTCGGTCTGGATCAACGCCCTCGTCGAGAGCGCGGGCGGGCACATCGTCAAGAACCCCAGTGCGGACTATCACGACATCAAGATGGGCCTGGACAGCGCGGCCGGCCGCAAGGCGGCGAAGATCATCCAGCGGGTGTCGGATGCCGGAGTGGGCGGACCGGCGATGGGCTCGTCGGAGGAGACCCAGTCGCTGAACCTGTTCCAGGCCGCGAGCAGCAGCGGGTTCCTGGTCAACTGGCCGTATGTCTGGGCGGCGCTCAACACCGCGGGTCCCGGGGGCAAACCGGTGTCGTGGATCAAGGACGTCGGCTGGACGATGTATCCGCGGACGATCGCCGACAAGCCGTCGAAGCCGCCGTTCGGTGGCATCGAGCTGGCGGTCTCCAAGTTCAGCAACCACACCAAGCTGGCCTACGAGGCGGCCAAGTGCATCACCAGCCCCGACCACCAGGCGCAATACATGATCGGCACCGGCAACCCGGCCGCCGCGAAGTCGGTCTACAAGCGCGCGAAGATCAAGAAGGCATTCCCGGGCGGGCTGGCGGCACTGATCGTCAAGTCGCTCGACAATGCCGCACCGAGGCCGCTGTCGCCGTACTGGGGTGACATCTCGACCGCTCTGCAACAGAAGTTCAGCCCGCCGGGTGCGGTCAGCCAGCAGACCCCGGCCAAGGCACAGAAGTTCATCCTGCAGGTGCTGAACGGAAAGGCGTTGCTATGAGCACCACCACCGCCTCCGAGGTCGAACGCACCGGCCCCAAGCACCGGTCCCGCAAGCATCTGTCCGATCGTGCGCGCGCCGAACGGTCGCTGGGCTGGAAGCTCGCGGGCCCGGCATTCGCGGTGATGCTGTTCGTCACGCTGTGGCCGATCGCGTACGCCATCTATCTGTCGCTGTTCAACTACCGGCTGACCGACCCCGCCGGCAAGCAGTTCGTCTGGCTCGGCAATTACGCCACGGCACTGTCGGATTCGTTGTTCTGGCAGGCGTTCGTCACCACCATCATCATCACCGTGTTCACCCTGATCTTCGAGCTGATCATCGGTATGGCGTTCGCGATGGTCATGCACAAGATCGTGATCCCGCGCAAGACTCTGCGCACCGTGGTGCTCATTCCCTACGCGATCATCACCGTCGTCTCGGCATTCTCGTGGAAGTATGCCGCGTCGGTGAGCACGGGATTCTTCAACCACTGGCTCAATTTCGTCAGTGCGGGCGCATTTCCGCTGGACTACAACTGGTTCGGCGGGCGCTGGTCGTCGCTGTTCATCATTTCCTGTTCGGAGATCTGGAAGACGACGCCCTTCATGTCGCTGCTGCTGCTGGCCGGGCTCGCCCAGGTCGACTCCTCGATGGAGG
>CAYPQR010000771.1:0-1560 GCA_964412865.1 uncultured Intrasporangiaceae bacterium | reverse complement strand
CAGATAGTCTTCGATCATGAGTGAAGCACCGCTGCGGATCGTCGTCGCCAAGCCCGGCCTGGATGGCCACGACCGGGGAGCCAAGGTCGTCGCCCGCGCACTGCGCGATGCCGGTATGGAGGTCATCTACACGGGTCTGCACCAGACTCCGGAGCAGATCGTCGAGGCCGCGATCCAGGAGGATGCCGACGCCGTCGGGCTGTCGGTGCTGTCGGGCGCTCATATGACGCTGTTCGCCAAGGTCACCGAGCTGCTCAAGGAGCGCGATGCCGACGACATCGTGGTCTTCGGCGGCGGCATCATTCCCGAGGAGGACATCCCGCAGCTGAAGGAGATGGGTGTCGCCAAGGTCTTCACCCCCGGCGCGACCACGGAGGAGATCTCGGGCTGGGTGCGTGAGCACGTCGGCGACATCGACAGTGACTGATCGAGATGCTGTCCGAGCACCCGCCCGATGCCTCATGATGGGCGGATGAGGGAGAACCGCATCGAGTCGATCTGGATCGGCGTGACCATCGTCTATGGCCTGATCGTCGGATTCTCGTTCGGTGGTGCGTGGTCCGACGCCTTCACCATCGTCGGAGCGAGCGTCGTCGGGTTGGGATGGGCGGTCATCGGGCGCCGCCGGTATGTGATGCGCCGCCACTTCGAACGCCGTGAGAGCGGGCGCGGCGCCGGTGATGTTACTCGCGAGTAGGGGCTCCCCGGGAGGCCGCGAGTGGCGGAGGGATACCCTCGCTGACGGACAATCCCTTCGATGGCGAGGACGGATTCCCCGTGGATCTATTTGAATACCAAGCGCGCGACATCTTCGAAGCGCACGGCGTCCCGGTGCTGGCGGGCAAGACCGCCACGACACCGCAGGAGGCCGAGTCGGCGGCCGAGCAGATCGGCGCCGCGTCCGGTGGCGTGACCGTCGTCAAGGCCCAGGTCAAGACCGGAGGCCGCGGCAAGGCGGGCGGCGTCAAGGTCGCCACGTCACCTGATGAGGCGGAGCGGCACGCCGAGGCCATTCTCGGGATGGACATCAAGGGCCACACCGTGCACAAGGTGATGATCGCCCAGGGCGCGCAGATCAAGGAGGAGTACTACTTCTCCATCCTGCTCGACCGCGCCGAGCGCCGCTACCTGGCGATGTGCTCCAAGGAAGGCGGTATGGAGATCGAGCAGCTCGCCGTCGAGCGTCCGGAGGCGCTGGCTCGGGTGGCCGTCGACCCCAACGTCGGCATCGACGAGGCGAAGGCGAAGCAGATCGTGGACGAGGCCGGCTTCGACGCCGACCTCGGCGCCAAGATCGTGCCGGTCATCCAGCGCCTCTGGGAGGTCTACCGCGACGAGGACGCGACGCTGGTCGAGGTCAACCCGCTCGTGCAGACCGAGGGCGGCGACATCATCGCCCTCGACGGCAAGATGACGCTCGACGCCAACGCCGACTTCCGTCACCCCGACCACGCCGCCCTGGAGGACAAGGCCTCGGCCGACCCGCTGGAGGCGGCCGCCAAGGCGAAGGGCCTCAACTACGTCAAGCTCGACGGCGACGTCGGCATCATCGGCAACGGC
>CAYPQR010000770.1:0-1560 GCA_964412865.1 uncultured Intrasporangiaceae bacterium | reverse complement strand
TAGAGGATGCACATATCAATCATGGTATGACTGAATCCCGAGTCCGGAGCGGTGCCATCTGTCGCTGGGTCCGAGAAGTTGCTGCGGCATACTGATGCCGTGCTCGAACGGGGTAAGGTCACGGCGACTCGCGGATGCGGTGGGGCGCTTCCGAGGGCGCAGACCCGCGCGGTGCAGATTGCGGGTGCACGGTGGGTGTGGTGCCCGATGACACGGAGATGTCGTCAAGGCGCGTCCCCGGTTCGATCGGTATCGGCACCGGAGCCGGGTGATGCGGATGTCTGATCGGGTGGTCGTCGTCGGGTCGATCAACGTCGACCACACCATTTCGGTGAGCCGATTTCCCAGGCCGGGTGAGACGCTCCTCGCCGACTCGCTGACCACGGCGGTCGGTGGCAAGGGCGCGAATCAGGCCGTCGCCGCGTCGATGGCGGGCGGAGCCGTGCAGATGATCGGGGTGGTCGGTGACGACGATCCCGGCCGCGAGGCGATACGTCGGCTCGAGTCCTCCGGCGTCGACACACGGTCAATCAGGCCGACGGCAGATGCGCCGACCGGATCGGCGTGGATCACGGTGGCGCGGGGCGACAACACGATCATGGTCGTGGCCGGTGCGAATGCCGAGTGGGGCGATGGTGTTTCGGTGCCTCGTGCGGATGTCGTCTTGTGCCAGCTGGAGACGCCCCTGAATGTCGTCGAGGCAGCGGCGAAGTCCGATGGGTGCTTCATGTTGAACGCCGCGCCGTCGCGGCGGTTGCCCGACGAGTTGCTCCGACGGTGCGACGCCCTGCTGGTGAACGAACACGAATTGGCCGACGTCGCCGAGGTTCCGACGCCGGATGCGGACGACACCAAGGCGTTGGTCGCCGCAGCTCGCGGTGTGATCCGACGCGGCGCTCGCTCGGTCGTGGTCACGCTTGGTGGCCGGGGTGCGTTGCTCGTCGAATCCGAGCACTCCTTCACGGTCGAGGCGCCGCCGACGACGGACGTCGTCGATACGACGGGTGCCGGTGATGCGTTCTGCGGCGTGTATGCCGCCCGCATCGCCGCGGGTGAGTCACCGGCCGACGCGCTCCGGTGGGGCGTGACGGCCGGGTCTCTCTCCGTGCGTCGGCCGCACGCGCAGGACTCCTACCCCGACCTCGACACATTGCGAGAAACGGTGCAGCACACTCCCGCTGCGCGGATCGTGGAGTAAGCCGGACCCCGGGCTGGTCGAGTAGGGCGGAGGAGCGAAGCGGGGGAGCCCGTATCGAGACCTCGCAAGGTGCGTTGCCAAGCCGGTCGGCAGTGCTGGCTCGCAGGTCTTGCTCCCCCGCGCGCCCCGCTCTGTGCGGGAGGTGCCCCCACTGCTCGCGCTGGTGGCACCACTCAGCACGGAGTGCGAGGGGGAGGCGCTCGGCTACTCGACCAGCTGGCTTGGCAAGGTATCTTGCGAGGTCTCGATACGCCTCGCGCTGGGCGCTCGGCTACTCGACCAGCCCAGGTTGGGCGTGCGATGCGACCGGGCTGGTGTCGTCGCGAGTCAGGACATCAATCGCAGTCAGACGGCGCGCGCGG
>CAYPQR010000769.1:0-1561 GCA_964412865.1 uncultured Intrasporangiaceae bacterium | reverse complement strand
AGGTGATCCACCACCACGAGCGGATCCGCGAGGAGCGCTGAGCGCATCGGAGACGTGCCGAGAGCGCATTTTCGGGCTGTATCCGGCCGCGAGAGCGCAATACATCGCCCCAAAATCGAAAATAGGCCCACGTATTGCGATCTCGGCGAGCCGTAGGGGCCGCGGCCTCAGCCGTGCGACTGCTTGACGAGCCGGTGGAACGCCGCCTTGACTGTGTCGGCATACAGGTCGGCCCCGGGGATATCGGGATGCACGCCGTCGGCCTGCAGCATGTCGGGATGCTCGGAGATCGCGGAGTGCCAGTCGGCGACGACGACGTTCGGGTAGTCGTCGGCGATCCTGTCGAGCGCGCGGTTGCAGGCGGGGATCCAGTCGCTCTTGCCGTAGAGGTTGACCAGCACGACCATCCGGTCGGGCCCGAGGGCGTCGAGCGCGTCGCGCACCGTCTGCCAGCGCGGGATGCCGCCGTTGGTGCCGAAGTCGAGGATCACGGCGCGCCGCACGGTGCCCGCCGCGAGATCGCGGTGCACCGCGGCGATCCCGTCCGACCAGCGGCGGTTCGACTTCGCATCCATCATGATGCCCGGGAACCGGTCGGCGAGCCCGGTGGCGCTCGTGACCACGAGGGAGTCGCCGAATGCGGTGATGTCGGCGCCGGTCGGCATGGTGAAGGGCCCGTGGTCGGGCTTGGTCGGCTCCTTGCTGTGCGCCTTCTTCGAGGCGTGCGACGGCGACGGTGAGTCGGTGGCCCCACCGGGTGGCGTGCGCTGCGGCATCGGCAGCTGCCGCCCGGCGCTCTCCGCGACGACGTCCCGCCCGGTCAGCACCAGCGGCATGTCGTCGGCGGTGGGTGCGTGCGACTGCGAGACGAGGTGGCGGTTGGCCTCGATCTGACGCTCGACCGACGACTTGTCGGGCGCTCCCGCGATGGCCACGCTGCAGGCCGACAGCAGCAGCACGCCCGACGCCGCCGACACCTTGGTCGCGCGCGCCCTCGGCCACGACCTGCGCAGATCGGCCCAGAACTGCGCGGCCGCCTTCTTGAAGCCGAGCCGGCGCACCGGCACCTCGAGCCACCGGTATGACGCCGCCGAGACCGCGAGGGTCAGCACGACGGCCAGCCCTCGGCCGAACCAGCTGAGCGGCGAGTCGGGCACCGTCGCGGGCAGCGCCGCGCCGACGATCAGGATGACCGGCCAGTGCCACAGATAGATGCCGTATGACCGCTGGCCGACCCATTCGACGGGCGCCCAGGTCATCGCGGTGCGCGCCAGGCTCGGGCCGGCGATCAGCGCGGCGATGATGCCGGCCGTGATGAGGCTGCCCAGCAGCATGCCTCCGCGGAACGTCCATATTGACGACTCGCCCAGCGTGCGCATGAGCACGGCCAGCGCCGCGAGACCCAGGAGCGTGGCGGGAGTGCGCCACCGTGCCCACCGGGCATCGTCCAGGATTCGGCCCTGCGGCGAGGCCCAGAAGAAGGCCAGCGCGACGCCGATCATCAGGCCGAAGACGTGGGAGTCGGTGCCGTAGTAGGCGCGGGTCGCGTCCTGCCCCGGGG
>CAYPQR010000768.1:0-1561 GCA_964412865.1 uncultured Intrasporangiaceae bacterium | reverse complement strand
TTCCAGCCGATGCTCAAGGCATACGGCATGAAACTGGGAAAGACATTCCCGCGCAAGAACATCAAGATCCTCGACACCGGTGCGATCTATGCGGCGACCAACAAGGGCCTGTGCACGTTCGGTGAGGTCTTCACCACCGACGGCCGGATCAAGGCGCTCGACCTGAAGGTGATGAGCGACCCGAAACACTTCTTCCCGCTCTACAACATCGCCCCGGTGCTCACCAAGAAGATCTATGACGAATATCCGCAGCTGAAGGACCTTTTCGAGCCAGTTGCGCAAAAGATCAACAACAAGGTGATGATCAATCTCAACGCGCAGGTCGACGTCGACGGCAAGGAACCGGTCGACGTCGCGAACGACTGGCTGCACAAGGAAGGCTTCATCAAGTAGCCCCGTGGCTGGTCGAGTAGCGCGATGCCCCCAGTGGCTGGTCGAGTAGCGCGATGCCCCCAGTGGCTGGTCGAGTAGCGCGATGCGACGGAGGAGCGAGCGCGTATCGAGACCTCGCAAGTTGCGTTGCCAACGGGGTCACCGAGGTCGGGGCGGGGGACACACTGCGGTCGCAACCATCCGCCCTCGCAGGCTCGGGCTCCCGCCAGACCCGTCCACGCTCCCTCCGCATGTCCCCCGCCCCTCCCATACTTCCGCTCCGCCCGAGACGTGCCCGACTCCGTCGCGTCGCGTCCCGCGAGCAGCTAGGTGGCTACGCCGAAAGCACGTGCGCGGCAACAGCTTCGAGCACGTCCACACGTGCGGCATAGATGCCCTCGTCGCGCGGCCAGTGGGTGATGACATCGGTGAAGCCGAGCTCCTCGGCTCGTCCGGCGATGTCGACGAACCGGTCCAGGCTCTGCAGCGCGACGGTGCCGCTGCCGTCCATACTCAGATATCGGTCGACGGCGCCCGGATCACGACCGGCCTTTTCCAGTTGCTCGTCGAAGCGATCCGAGAGTTCTTTCAGGCTCGCCCACCACGAGTCGTCGTCACCCGGGCGGCCGTTCGTGACCCAGGCCTGCCCGTAGCGCGCCGCCAGCTTCATCGTGCGCCGGCCGTTCGCCGCGATGGCAAATGGGATTCGCGGCTGCTGCACCGGCCCGGGCAGCGTGCGGGCGTCATTCGCCGAGAAGTAGTCGCCCGACGCGCTGACGTGGTCCTCTCGCAGCAGCCGGTCCAGCAGTGCGATGAACTCCTCGAAACGATCCACCCGCTCACGCACGCTGAGCGGCTCCTCGCCGAGGATCCCGGCGTCGCGGTCGCCACCGACGCCCGCAGCGCAGATGAAACGCCCGCCGGAGACGTCATCCACCGCGAGCAGGTCGCGCATGAAGGTGACCGGATGCCGGAAGTTGGGCGACGTCACGAAGGTGCCGAGGCGGATCGTCGAGGTGACCGTGGCCGCCGCGGTGAGGGTGGGCATCGTGCCGAACCACGGCGAGTCGGGCAGCCCCGCCCACACCAGGTGGTCGTAGGTCCACGCGTGGTCGAAGCCGAGCTCCTCCGCGCGGCGCCACCGCCGGCGCGCGGTCGCCCATCGCGTTTCGGGAAGGATGATGACGCC
>CAYPQR010000767.1:0-1563 GCA_964412865.1 uncultured Intrasporangiaceae bacterium | reverse complement strand
GACGACCTCGCGGAAGCCGGGGAGGCCCTGCGGCCACAGGTTGGGCCCCTGGATGCAGTGGTATGCGGGCGCGGAGCCGCCCATGGGCAGGGCCGGCAGCTCCGGGCCGATGTCGATCTGCTCCCGCCAGTCGACCTCGCCGCGGGTGCGTTCGTGGCCGACTCGGGTGAAGCCGCGAAAGTGCGGGGAGCGGGTCATGGCGATGGCGTCCTTGTCCGCATCCGGCAGGTCGAACAGGCGGCGGGCCTGCTCGATGACCGCCGCGCACAGGTCGTCGCCGACCCCGTGGCCGACCAGATAGAAGAAGCCGATCTCGTGGGTCGCCTCGCGCAGCGAGTGCAGGAACCGCTGCCTCTCGTCGGGGCCGCGGTCGAGCTGGGACAGGTCGAGGACGGGCAGCGAGTCGGTCATGCGGCCTCCACAAGACGCCGGGGTCGGATGCTCACATGCTAGGTGTGCCGCGGCGGCCCGGATGGCCCGTTTCGCCATCTGATCCGGCGGCCGCGCCGACACGAGACATCGCCGTGCGCGGTGACCGGGAGCACCTAATAGGGTTGGGCGCATGTGCGGAATCGTGGGGTACTTCGGGCCGGGCGGGGATGAGGACATCCTGCGCAGGATGAATGCATGTCAGCAGCACCGTGGCCCCGACGGTGAGGGCAGCTTCATCGACGGTCAGATGGGTCTGGCGCACCGCCGGCTGTCGATCATCGACCTGGCTCACGGCCAGCAGCCGCTCACCAGCGACGACGGCCGCTACACGCTCTCCTACAACGGTGAGGTCTACAACTTCCTCGAGTTGCGGGCCGAACTGGAGCAGGCCGGCGCCACGTTCGCCACCGACTGCGACACCGAGGTCGTGCTGCAGGCGTTCGCGCAGTGGGGCGAGGACGCCTTCGACCGCTTCAACGGCATGTGGGGTCTCGCGATCTGGGATGCGCAGGAGCAGCGACTGACGCTGTCGCGCGACCACTTCGGCATCAAGCCGGTCTATGTCGCGACGGTCGGCGACGAGACCGATCCGACGGTGCTGTTCTCCTCCGAGATCAAGTCGATCCTGGCCAGCGGGCTCTACGAGAAGAAGCCCAACGATCGCAGCATCTACCGCTACCTGCGCTTCCGCATCCACGAGGACGGCCGGGAGACCTTCTTCGACGGCATCGAGCGCCTCGAGCCGGGTGAGGTCATGACGGTGGACGCGAGCGGCATCGACCGCCACCCATACACGCGGCTGAGGGAGGAGCTGGCCGAACTGGCGACCGTCCAGCGCCCGTATGACGACACCGCGGCGGCCGAATACCGTGGCCGGCTCGTCGAATCCATCCGGCTGCGGCTGCAGTCCGACGTGCCGGTCGGCACCTCGCTGTCGGGCGGCCTGGACAGCAGCGCGGTCGCGGTCGTCATCAACAAGCTCCTGCGCGAGCGCGACCAGGGCGCCTCTGCCGTGGGTGCGAGGCAGAACACCTTCTCGGCGGTCTTCCCCGGCTCGCTCAACGACGAGGAGAAGTATGTCGACGCGGTGCTCGACATCTGCGAGGGCCAGGTCGCCTCGCACAAGATCAA
>CAYPQR010000766.1:0-1565 GCA_964412865.1 uncultured Intrasporangiaceae bacterium | reverse complement strand
ACGATGCGGAGGTCGCCGAGTTCGCCGGGCACGCCACGGTGAGCCAATTGCGCAGAGCGCTCTCGCGTTATTCCTTCGGCACGACGAGGCAAGGCGACGGATCCGATGCCGACGGCAAATCGCCCGAGTCAGCGGAAGCCGCCACTTCAGAGAGTAACGCCTCGAGTCGTGACCCGGGCGAGAGACGCATGGATGACGACGCGGATCCTGATGAGGCAACGTCGGCCGACGAGTCCGAGCGGGCGGGCGAAGAAGGGGGCCAGGCGGGCGAGTCCGACGGCGACGCAGGCGGCCGGCCAGGGTGCACGAGCAATTCGCCGTTCTTCGGGTCGGCACCGGGCGCACCCGACCCGGATGAGCCGTCCGCGCAGCCATCGCAGCTGCGCCTCGAATACCGCGACGGGCGGTTTCATCTGGAGTTCAGCGCGTCGGCGGAGGTCGGTGCGCTTGTGGAGCAGGCGCTGCGCGAAGCAAAGAATGCACTGTTCCACGCCGGTGAAACGCGGGCCGGCCTGGGCGCAGCGCTGGAGGAGATGGCAGCCAGGTCGCTGCAGCACGCCGGCCAGATAACCGAGTCGCGGCTGGGGCTTTACCGGGTCTACATCCACCTCGCGGCCGATCGGACGGCGTGGCTGCAGGCCGGCCCAGCGCTGCCGGAGCACGTGATACGCCGCATGACCTGCAACGGCACGGTGCAGCCGGTCTGGGAGACACAGGGAAAGCCGGTCAGTGTCGGACGCTCCGAGCGGATCGTGCCCGACCGGACCCGCAGGCTGGTGGAGGATCGCGATCGCGGATGCCGGTACCCCGGCTGCCACTCGCGCTATCACCTCGAGGTGCACCACGTCGTCCACTGGCGTGACGGCGGCCCCACCGACACCACGAACCTCGCCTGCCTGTGCTCCTTCCATCACGACGCCCACCATCGTGGCGAGTTCGGGATTGCGGGTGACGCCGACAAGCCGAACGGACCGGCCGGGCTGAGGTTCAGCACCCGGGCGGGCGGCCCGATCGGCCCTGTCGCCGCACCTCCCCACGATGCCGAGTGGTCCGAGGCGGGCAACCATCCGCCGCGCACCACACCCAAGAGGTACGTCGGGCCGAGTGGTGAGCACCTGCGTCTTCGCGATGTCGACTTCGGCCGAGGCTCGCCACCGAGATCGGCGAAGCCGAAGCCGCCGGAGTGCTTACCACGGAATGCCCGGGTGTATGCCGAGGCGGATGGCTGCACCTACTGGGCGGCGCCGGACGCCTACGAGGTCGCTGGGGAAGACGCCGACCTGACCGGGCCGGAAGCACTCGCCCACGTTCGGGCACGACAACCCGCGTGACGGCGAGGATGCGCGGCAAGCATCGACCATGCCGGGCCGTGCGTCGTCGGCGCCGGTCATCGCGCAGGGTGCGAGGTGATTCGCGCAGCCTCGCACGGGTGCTCTGCGGCCGGATGATGTCGGGGCCACTCCACTTGGCGTGGCATCCGGGCTCCCGACGCCCCGATAACCTTGGCCCATGAATCGACGCCTCGCCCTCGTCCGCCCGCCATCGTCGCGCCTGGCCGACGGGAT
>CAYPQR010000765.1:0-1567 GCA_964412865.1 uncultured Intrasporangiaceae bacterium | reverse complement strand
CGGCCGCGCACCATGTGCTGGTCGCTGCCGCAGATGTTGGTGGTGACGAGCTTCAGAATGACGGCGTGTGGGGCCTTCTTCTTGATGCCGAGGCCGCTCGCGACCTCCTCGGGGATCTCGAGTTTCGGATAGTCGACCGACTCGACGGCGACCTGCCGAGGGCCCTTGTAGACCACTACGCGGTTTCCTGACATGACGTGCTCCTCTCGCGATGACTGGCACGCGCCCTCTGTCAACCGTAGGCGCGCCGTCCGGCAGACACCAGGGGTCGCCGCGAGGTCAGCGCGCGGAGGTCAGCGATGTCGTGCGCGTCTCGGGCAGGGCGGCGATGCAGGCGAGGGAGATGAGGGCCAGGATCGAGATCATCACGCCGATGGTCCAGCTGTCGAAGTTCGCCGAGAGTTGCGTGGCGATCAGCGGCGGCACGGCACCGCCGAGCACCCCGCCCAGGCTGTATGCCAGAGAGGAGCCGGTGTAGCGGTAGCGCGTCTCGAACAGTTCGGGCAGGAAGGCGCCCATCGGACCGTAGCCGAGGCCCATCAGGGCCAGGCATCCGGCGAGGGCCAGCCACATCAGGAAGTAGTTGGTCGTGTCGAGCAGCGGGAACGTGACCATTCCCCAGATCACCGCGATGCCGGAGGCGGCGAGCAGCACGCGCCGTCGGCCGACCTTGTCCGACAGGGGAGAGCTGAATGCGGTGACGATCCCGAATACGACGACGGCCAGCATGACGATGATCAGCATCGAGGTGTCCGGCACGTCGAGCGTCTTGGTGGCGTAGGACAGACAGAAGGTGGTCGCGGTGTAGAAGAGCGCGTACTGGATCACCATGCCGCCCGCGCCGAGCAGCAGCGCACCCCATTGCCGTTTGACCAGTTCGAGGATCGGCGTGCGCACGATCTCGGCGCGTTCGGCCGCCTCCTTGAAGACGGGCGTCTCGGAGATCTTGACCCGCACGTAGAGACCGATCAACACCAGGAAGAAGCTGACGAGGAAGGGGATCCGCCAGCCGATGGTGTCGAAGGCGTGGTCCGACATCGTGGCCCGGCAGGCGAGGAACGTCAGGTTGGCCAGGATGAAGCCGATGGCGGGGCCGAGCTGGGGAAACATGCCATACAGTCCGCGTTTGCCCTCGGGGGCGTGCTCGGTGGCGATCAGCACGGCGCCGCCCCATTCACCGCCGAGGCCGATGCCCTGGATGATGCGCAGGACGACCAGCAGGATCGGCGCCCACAGACCGATGACCGAATAGGTTGGCAGCAGGCCGACGGCGAACGTGCCGAGGCCCATCATCAGCAGCGAGATGACGAGGATCTTCTTGCGGCCGATGCGGTCGCCCCAGTGGCCGAACAGCGCCGCTCCGACCGGCCGAGCGACGAAGGCGACGCCGAAGGTCGCGAAGGAGGCGAGGGTGCCTGCGGCCGGGCTGAGTTCGGGGAAGAACGCCTTGTTGAGCACGAGTGCGGCGGCGAGGCCGTAGGCGTAGTAGTCGAAGAACTCGATGGTGGTGCCGGCGAAGCTCGCGATCGCGATGCGGGCGACGCTCTCGCTCGGTGCGGCCTTCTCG
>CAYPQR010000764.1:0-1571 GCA_964412865.1 uncultured Intrasporangiaceae bacterium | reverse complement strand
AGGCCCTCACCGACAAGATCGAGGCCGAGGCCGAGAAGATCTTCGAGAAGATCCGCGTGATGGGTGAACTCGACAAGGAGCGCGACGCCGACGGCAACGTGCAGCACGCCATCGGCCCGATCACCTCCGGCCTGCTGCGCGGCATCAACGACGGCTGGTTCATGTCGGAGATCGCCGAGGCCGCCTTCCAGTATCAGACCGCGCTGGAGAAGGGCGACAAGAAGGTCGTGGGCGTCAACGTCCACACCGAGTCGCTCGCGAAGGAATTGGAGATCCTGCGCGTCTCCCACGAGGTGGAGGAGGAGCAGGTCGCCGCGCTCGCCCGCCGCCGCGCGGCCCGCGACGACGAGGCGGTCACCAGCGCCGTCGCGCACATGGTCGAGGTCGCCCGCGGCGACGGCAACCTCATCGAGCCGATGCTCGCGGCGGTGCGCGCCGAGGCGACGATGGGTGAGATCTGCGACGCGCTGCGCGACGTGTGGGGCGTCTACCGCGAGCCCGCGCGCTTCTGATTCACCGCCGAGCGGACCACATATCCGTCGGGTGGACCACATATATGTGGGCCACCCGACGGATTTGTATGCCACTCGACGGGTGCCCTGGACCGATCCGACAGAATGGGACCCATGAGTGAGAACCCGATGACCCGTGCCTCGCTGCATGGCGCAGTGGATCTGTCCGGCCTCGCGAAGCCGGCCGCTCCTGCCGGTGGCGGTGGTGGCGGCGACCAGGTCGTGCGCGAGGTCGACGACCGCTCGTTCGGCGAGGTCGCACAACAGTCGACGCAGGTGCCGGTGATCTTCGCGGTCTACTCCGGCAGCCGACCCGAGAGCAAGCAACATGTCGACACCATCGCGAGCGTCGTGCGCTCCTACGGTGGGCGCATCGTGCTCGCCAGCGCCGACATCGACAAGGCGATGCAGATCCGGCAGGCCCTTCAGGTGCAGCAGGTGCCGATGGTGCTCGCGCTGCTGCAGGGTCAGCCGCTCCCGCTGTATGCCGGCGACCAGCCCGAGGACGCCATCCGCCAGGTGATCGACAAGGTGCTGGAGGCCGCGCAGGCCAACGGCGTGACCGGCACCGTGCAGGCGGGTGAGGAGCCGGTGCAGGAGGCCGACGAGGAGGAGCTCTCGCCGCTGCAGCAGCAGGCCTACGACGCCATCGAGGCGGGCGACTTCGACACGGCCGTCACGGCATACGAGCAGGCTCTCAAGGAGAACCCCGACGATGAGGATGCCAGGCTCGGGCTCGGCCAGGTCAAGCTGCTGCGCCGCACCGACGGTGTCGACCTGAATGCCGCTCGTGCCGCGGCCGCCGATGCGCCGACCGACGTCGCCAAGCAGACCGTCGTCGCCGACCTCGATGTGCTCGGCGGCCACGTCGAGGATGCGTTCGCCCGTCTGATCGACCTCGTCAAGGCGACCAGCGGTGACGAGCGCAACGCTGCCCGTGAGCATCTGGTGGAGCTCTTCGACGTCGTCGGGTCGACCGATGAGCGGGTCAAGAAGGCGCGCATGGCCCTCATGTCGGCTCTCTACTGACCGCCCGCTCGTTGGCCCGGGCGGGCGGCC
>CAYPQR010000763.1:0-1573 GCA_964412865.1 uncultured Intrasporangiaceae bacterium | reverse complement strand
TGGCCCCGACGCGTTCGCTCAGCTTCTCGGCCGGGATCAGCGGCGTGCCGCCCTCCCCGAGCGTCACGACCGGCGCGCCCTCAAGTGTCGGCAGCCGGTCGGCATACTCGCGGATCACGCCGCGCCACTGTCTGGCCATCGTCGTCAGAGACCTTCCACACGTAGGACGGATGCCACGGATGCGACATCCTCATGGCTCCTCAGCCGGTCGACCGTGCTGCGAAGGGCGGCGTCGGTGGCCGGGTGAGTGACCAGGTGCAAGGTTGCCAGGCCGTCCTGCGAGCGCTTCAGGCCCTGCCGCATACTCTCGATCGAGACGCCCATCGACGCGATGACACTCGCGACCTGACCGAGCACCCCAGGGCGGTCCTGCACCTCGAGGCGGATGAAGTAGCCGGTGGTGGCGGCCCCGATGCCCTGCACCGGATGGTCGAGGTAGGTCGACTCCCCCGGCCCGCGGCCTCCCTTCACCTTGTGCCGCGCCGCCTGCACCAGGTCGCCGAGCACCGCCGACGAGGTCGGCGTGCCCCCGGCACCCTGGCCGTAGAACATCAGCTCGCCGGCCAGTTCGGTCTGCACGAAGACCGCGTTGAACGCGCCACGCACGGTCGCCAGCGGGTGGCTCTGCGGCACCAGCGCCGGGTGCACCCGCACGTTGACGCTCATGTCGCCACGCGGGTCGGTGATGCGCTCGCAGATCGCGAGCAGCTTGATGACACAGTCGATCTTGCGCGCGGCCGCGATGTCGTCGGGGGTCACGCCCATGATGCCCTCGCAATAGACGTCCGGGGTGCGCACGCGGGTGTGGAAGGCGAGCGAGGCGATGATGGCGGCCTTGGCGCGGGCATCGAACCCTTCCACGTCGGCCGTCGGGTCGGCCTCGGCGTAGCCGAGTTGCTGGGCCTCTCGGAGGGTCTCCTCCAACTCGGCCCCGGTGGTGTCCATCTTGTCGAGGATGTAGTTGGTGGTGCCGTTGACGATCCCCATGACTCGTTGCACGGTATCGCCGGCGAGGGACTCGTGCAGTGGCCGCACCAGCGGGATGGCACCGGCCACTGCGGCCTCGTAGTAGAGGTCGACGTCGTGCCGGTCGGCCGCCTCATAGAGCGCGGGGCCGTCCTCCCCGAGCAACGCCTTGTTGGCGGTGACCACGCTCGCGCCGTGCTCGATGGCGCGCAGCAGCAGGGAGCGGGCGGGCTCGATGCCGCCCATGAGTTCGACCACCACGTCGGCGCGGGTGACCAGCTCGTGCGCGTCGGTCGTGAACAGCTCCGGGTCGATGCCGCTGTCGGGGCGGGGCCTCGTCGTGTCGCGCACCGCGACGCCCACGATCTCCAGCGGCGCACCGACGCGGGCCGTGAAGTCGTCACCGCGCTCCTTCAGGCGAGCGGCGACGGCGCTGCCGACGACACCGCATCCCAGCAGCGCCACACGCAATCGGTCCACGTCACTCCCCTTCCAATGCAAGCAGGTCGTCGATGGTCTCGCGCCGCAGCCACGTCTTGATCTCCCCGCCCCGGAGCGCGAGCACCGGCGGTCTCGGCACGTGGTTGTACTGGCTGGCCAGCGAACG
>CAYPQR010000762.1:0-1577 GCA_964412865.1 uncultured Intrasporangiaceae bacterium | reverse complement strand
GGCATTCCGCGAGCACCTGACTGCCTGCCGGCACAACCTCACCGAGTAGGCGCCATCGCGAGCGCCACCAACTCGCCGTGTGGCCGATTCGGACTCAGCCACGGTAGCTGCGGGCGTTGACGAACACCGGTGGGTGATAACGAAGGAAACGACCGTCACCCAGCCCGGTGCGGCGGACTTCCCGGTTCAACCGAGCAGGCGTGGCCACCGAACCCCAGTGCCCGCGATGCACCCGGCTCTCGATCGCGTGGACGCCCGCGACCAGCTCACCGGTCGAGAAGTTGCAGTGGCCGATTGACTTCACGTAAGCCTGTCGCAACAGCGCGCCGTCGCCGGACCGGTGCACAAGGCGACGGTAGTAGTTCTCGTAGGCGATGGGCGACAGCGTGTCGGAGATGGTGTGCAGGTCCAGTTCAGGCACATCCAGGTGCCCGGACACGGTCGACGTGCGCCGCAAGCTCCGCAGCGCATCCGTGTTCGGGCGGATCGTTTCGTGCCGGTTCAGCGTTTGCAGGTCCCGCTTGAGGCTGATGCCGGCCGCCCGATACAGGGCATTCACCTCGTGGCGGTTTGACGACCGCAGCAACAGTTTGCGGTAGTCGACGCCGACATTCCACGATGCATTTCCGCCTGCGGCCTGCTCGATGGACGGCCTGGCCGAGATCACGAACTGCAACTGCCCCGGCAGTTGCGCTGCCTGTTGCGCCTCCTGCTTTGCATACTCATGCCGGGCCGGTGGTTCGTCACCGCCTCCCCACGTCGGCGTGTTCAAGAAGGCTGCGGCCAGAGCAATGCGGGCCCGCCCGGCGGGAGTGTCCTGTGCGGCCTTGACGGCATCGCCGAGGACCTTCGCCGCAGCCGCGGCCTCTCCGGCGTTTGCATAGTTCACGAGTTTCACGTGCTGTGCCGGCGTCAGCAGCGTCGCGATCGCATACTCGCCATCGAGTTGATAGTTGTTCAGGTTGACACCGCCTCCGACGAGTCCGCATGTCGTGAGCACTCCGTCGAGGCGGCCGTTGGCAATCTGCGCCTCCTGGGCGCTGACGAGACCGCCCATCGATGTGCCGAAAGCCAGTGTGGTGCGCGGAGTTCCGATATGTCGCTCGATCTGCTTCAGCGACGCGAACTGGTCCTTGGTCGCATGCGGCAGAGCCCACAGGCCGCCCGAGTACGACGATCCGACCAGCGCATACCCCTCGTCGAGGAGGGCCTTCTTGGTGGCGGGATCCGGGGCATCCTGAGCAGTGAGATTCCCGAAACCGTGGCTGTAGAGGATCAGTGTGCCGTTCCACCGCGCGGGAACGTCGGCGATCCAGGTGGCTCCGTCCGAGAGACTTCCGGAGTAGTGGGCGGCATCCACAACGGGATCCGCGTGTGCCGATTCAGTGCCGGCCAGGGCCAGACTTGTCGTCCCGAGCGTCAGGGTGGCGCATGCAGCAATGGCTCGTGGGAGTGCACGTCGTTGATTCATCTGTATCTCCTTCACGGAAGTGATGATCAGGAATCCTGGCATAGGAGCGAGGAGATGTACAGGATTCCTGATGATCACCCTTATGCCGGCGGAGCCAGACCGTCCA
>CAYPQR010000761.1:0-1580 GCA_964412865.1 uncultured Intrasporangiaceae bacterium | reverse complement strand
TCGGGCCGGTGCTGGTCGTGCTGCCCTTCGACACCGACGATCAGGCGATCGACCTGGCCAATGACGTGCCGTTCGGGCTGGCCGCGTCCGCCTGGACCACCGACGTATACCGCGCCCAGCGCGCGGCCCGCGACATCCAGGCCGGCACCGTGTGGGTCAACGACCACATCCCGATCATCTCCGAAATGCCCCACGGCGGCATGAAGGCCTCCGGCTACGGCAAGGACATGTCGGCCTACTCCCTGCTGGACTACACCCAGATCAAACACGTCATGACCGACAACACCGCCCAGGCCCACAAGCCCTGGCACGACATCATCTACCAGCAGCACTGACCCCCTCCGCCGAGTGGCCTACATACTGCTCGAGCGGCCCACTTATTTGCGCAAACAAGTGGGCCACCCGACATGTATGTAGGCCACTCGGCGGAAGAAGCGGGGCGGCTCGGGCGTTAGGCTGGACGGTCGGCCCAGGCAGTCGGCCGCGACGGAGGTGACGTATGGCGGACGGTCCGCTGATCGTGCAGAGCGACAAGACGGTGCTGCTCGAGGTGGAGCACCCTCAGGCGGCCGAGGCGCGCCGGGCGATCGCGCCGTTCGCGGAGTTGGAGCGCGCCCCGGAGCACATGCACACCTACCGGGTGACGCCGCTCGGACTGTGGAACGCTCGCGCCGCCGGCCACGATGCGGAGCAGGTCGTCGACGCGCTGATGCGCTACAGCCGCTACCCCGTGCCGAACGCGCTGCTGATCGACGTCGCCGAGACGATGGATCGCTACGGCCGCCTGCGCCTCGAGAAGCGGGACGTCGGCGGCGAGCAGAAGCTGGTGCTGAGCTCCACCGACAAGCCGGTGCTCGAGGAGGTCCTGCGACACAAGAAGATCAAGCCGCTGGTCGGCGAGCGAGTCGACGAGCAGACGGTGCTCGTGCACCCCTCGGAGCGGGGCGCGATCAAACAGCAGCTGATCAAGGTGGGCTGGCCCGCCGAGGACGAGGCCGGGTATGTCGACGGTGAGGCGCACGACATCGCGCTCGACACCTCCGACTGGAGCCTGCGGCCATACCAGGAGCAGGCCGTCGAGGGTTTCTGGCACGGCGGCTCCGGTGTCGTCGTGCTCCCCTGCGGCGCGGGCAAGACCCTGGTCGGCGCCGGAGCCATGGCCCGGGCCAAGGCGACCACCCTGATCCTGGTCACCAACACCGTCGCCGCGCGCCAGTGGCGCGACGAATTGCTGCATCGCACCACCCTGACCGAGGACGAGATCGGCGAATACAGCGGCGCTCGCAAGGAGATCCGCCCTGTCACCATCGCGACCTACCAGGTGCTCACGCACAAGCGAAAGGGCGTCTACACCCACCTCGAACTGCTCGACGCCCGCGACTGGGGCCTGATCGTCTATGACGAGGTGCACCTGCTGCCCGCCCCGATCTTCCGGATGACCGCCGACCTGCAGGCCCGGCGCCGGCTCGGCCTGACGGCGACGCTCGTGCGCGAGGACGGCCGCGAATCCGACGTGTTCAGCCTGATCGGCCCCAAGCGGTTCGACGCACCGTGGAAGGACATCGAGACGCAGGGATACA
>CAYPQR010000760.1:0-1582 GCA_964412865.1 uncultured Intrasporangiaceae bacterium | reverse complement strand
GCGGACGGAGTTGACGTTCCAGGTCGCGATACGCACACGTGCACCATACGGTGTGCCGCCGACAGCCGGCCAAGCTCGCCTAGACTTCGGCCGCATGAGCACCGCACTCGTCACCGGCGCGAGCGCCGGCATCGGCGCCACCTTCTGCGAGCAACTGGCCGGGCGGGGGCACGACCTCGTCGTCGTCGCGCGCACCGCCGAACGCCTGGAGGAGGTCAAGGCGCGGCTGGAGAAGCGTCACGGCATACGGGTCGAGGTGATCACCGCCGACCTCGGCGACCGCGCGCAGATGCAGGTGGTCGCCGACCGGCTCGCCGATCGTGAGCGCCCGGTCGACCTGCTGGTCAACAACGCCGGCTACGGGCTGAAGCGCCCGTTCCTGACCAACACGATCGACGACGAGGAGCAGATGCTCGCCGTCCTCGTGCAGGCGGTCATGGTGCTGTCACATGCGGCCGCGACCGCGATGCGCGAGCGCGGGCACGGCGCGATCGTCAACGTCTCGTCGGTCGCCGGCTTCATGGTGACCGGCACGTATTCGGCCGCCAAATCGTGGGTCACCGTCTTCTCCGAGAGCCTCGCCACCCAGCTGCGCGGCACCGGAGTGACCGTGACGGCGCTGTGCCCGGGCTTCACCCGCACGGAGTTCCACGGCCGGGCCGACATCGACCACGGCGACCTACCGGGCTTCATGTGGCTCGACGCCGAGGCGCTCGTGCACGAGGCCCTCGCCGACATCGACAGGGGCAAGGTGATCAGCGTGCCCAGCCCGCAATACAAGCTGATCTCCGCCGCGCTACGGTCGATGCCGCGCCCGCTGCTGAGACAGGGCAGGCTCGCCCGCATCCACCGACCACAGAAATGAAGTCATGACCGACGCTCGCGACCAGCTGCTGACCCTCATCAAGGACCGGGCCATCGTGCACGGCCGCGTCACGTTGTCCTCCGGCAAGGAGGCCGACTACTACGTCGACCTGCGCCGCATCACGCTCTCCGGCGAGGCGGCTCCGCTGGTCGGCCGCGTCATGCGCGCCCTGACGAAGGACCTCACGTATGTCGCCGTCGGCGGTCTCACCATGGGCGCCGACCCGGTCGCGACCTCGATGCTGCACGCGGCGGCCGCCTCCGGAGATGCGTTGGATGCGTTCGTCGTCCGCAAGGCCGGCAAGGCGCATGGTCTGCAGCAGCGCATCGAGGGTCCGTCGATCGCGGGCCGCGACGTCGTCGTGGTCGAAGACACTTCCACGACAGGCGGATCCGCGCTGGAGGCCGTCGCGGCCGCGCGCGAGGTGGGCGCCAATGTCGTCGCGGTCGCGGTGATCGCCGACCGCGACACGGGCGCGCGGGAGCGCATCGAGGCCGAGGGCGTCCCGTACCTCGCGGCCTACTCGCTCACCGACCTCGGCCTGGCCTGAGTCCGCAGTTCGGCCGAGTTCCTCAGCGCCGCAGGTGACGCCGTGCGGGCGCGAAAGGGACCACTGCTAGCTGGTCGAGTAGCCGGGGGAGCGAAGCGGAGGAGGCGTATCGAGACCTCGGAGCGGGCGTTGCCGAGCCGGTTGGCAACGCTGGCTCGCAGGTCTCG
>CAYPQR010000759.1:0-1582 GCA_964412865.1 uncultured Intrasporangiaceae bacterium | reverse complement strand
GGAAGTGATACATCAGGCCGGCTTTGGTCAGGCCCGCCTCGTGGGCGACGGCTTCGAGGGTGATGTCGGCGCCGTCCTCCGCGCCGACGAGACGCAACGCAGCGTCGAGGATTGCGGTTCGCTGGCTGGGTCTCATGACATTACTTTACCATCCGGACGGTAAAGTAATTATGGCGCCGCCATACCTCGAGCAGGTGATGGACCTATCCGATCGGTGCGCCGCCGACCCCGATTTCGTTGCCGTCGGGGTCTCGATACGTCGCCTTGCGCACGCCGTTGTCGTAGGTCTCCGTCGCCGTCGGGTGGACATCCCGCTGTGCCGCCGATTCGATGAACGCCTCGAGGTCGTCGACGAAGAGGGTGACCATGGCGCTCCCGGCGGTCTCGGGTCGCAACTCGACGTACAGGTGCTTGCCATCGGCCACGGTCCAGACACGCTCGTGCTCATTCGGGGCAAACGTCTCTACCTCGCCGAACAGCGCGTCATACCAACCTCGGGCGCGTTCGAGGTCGCTGACGGCGATGCCCGCGAACAAATCGATCTCCATGGTGCTCCTCCTGGCCATATCGACCATTGGAGGGTCGCGAACTCATCGGTCGCCGGCGTTGGGTCCGGGCGGATGAGGCGGCGCATGATGCGGGACCGCGAGGCGCGCGGTCGTGGATCGCACGCCGCCGGCGGCAACGCCCTACGCTCACCCTCGTGGAAGAACTCATCGAAATCAACGACACCCATCTCTTCGTCGACCGTCGCGGCCCTGCAGATGGCCCGGCGCTGCTCTACATCCACGGCGGCCCTGGTCAGTCGTGCTGGGACTTCATGGCCGCCGTCGGCGACCGGCTGGCAAACCACGGCATCGACCTGATCGGTGTCGACCAGCGCGGAGTGCTTCGCTCGGACGCGCTGGCCGAGGGCGCGGCGCCCACCGTCGCCCAGCTCGTCGACGACTTCGAGCACCTGCGACAGGCGCTCGGCGTTGAACGGTGGGCCATCCTCGGCCATTCAGCGGGTGGTGGCTATGCCCTGGATTATGCTCTGGCACACCCGGATGCGCTGAACTCGGCGATCTTCGACTGCCCCAGCTGGGACTGCGACGCCACCGACCGCACCCGGCTTCCCGTCGCCGCCGACCTGCTCGATGCGGCCGGCAAGCACGACGCCGCGACCACCTGCCGCGAGCAGGCGGCGTTGCCGGGTCGCCTCGGCTTCAGCATGGAGTGCCTCACGGCCATGCAACAACTGGGTGAGGAGTACCTGCGCCTGTTCACCTACGACGCGGCCGGTGAGGCGGCATACACGCAGCTCGCGAAATCCGCTCCGGAGACGCTGGACTGGTCGAAGGGAGCGTCGCACCTCCCCCTCGTCGAGGACATGTATCAGGACCGCACGCCGCGCCTGGCGGGCCTCGCCGTGCCGAGCCTGCTCCTCCACGGCGAGACCGACCTGGTCGCGCCGCAATCGGTGATCGATCAATACCGCCGACTGGTGCGCGCACCGCACGATGTGGCGACGATCAGCCACGCCGGGCACTTCGCCTGGGCCGAGCAGCCGGATCGATACGCCGATATCGTCGCGGAATTC
>CAYPQR010000758.1:0-1588 GCA_964412865.1 uncultured Intrasporangiaceae bacterium | reverse complement strand
TTCTCGAGGGTCCCGGTCGTCGGCGAAGGACCCGACGACGTGCTCGGCCTGCTCTACTTCAAGGATGTCGTGGCGCGCAGTCTCGGCTCCGCCGAGGCCGAGCGGCTCCCGGTCCGCGAGGTCATGCGCGACGTCGACTTCGTGCCCGAGAGCAAGCCCGCGGACGATTTGCTGCGCGAGATGCAGCAGGTGCGCCGTCACTTCGCCGTGATCATCGACGAGTACGGCGGGACGGCGGGCCTGGTCACGCTGGAGGACCTGCTGGAGGAGGTCGTCGGCGAGATCGACGACGAATACGACCGGGTCACACCGGGTCCGGAGGATCTTGGAGATGGCAGGTGGCGCGTGCCGGCCCGGCTGGGCGTCGACGACCTGGCGGAGTTCTTCGACGTGACGATCGACGACGAAGACGTGGACACCGTGGGAGGCCTGCTCGGCAAGCTGGTCGGGCGAGTGCCGATCCCCGGCGCCAGCGCACAGATCGCCGGACTGCAGCTCACCGCTGACCGGCTGGCGGGCCGACGCCACCAGATCGCGAGCCTCATCGTCGAGCGGGTGCATGCCGACGCCTCCGCCGCAGACGACCTCGACTATGCGCAGCAACGACCAGATGGCGTCGCGGAGAAGGCTTCCGTGCACGCGACCCACGATGCACCGCATGCCGATGCGGTCGGCAAGGAGAACACCAGATGAGCCAGTTCCGAGCCGGGTTCGCCGCCCTGGTGGGCCGCCCCAACGCCGGAAAGTCGACCTTGACCAACGCGTTGGTCGGGCAGAAGGTCGCCATCACGTCGAGCAAACCGCAGACGACTCGCCACACGATCCGTGGCATCGCGACGACGGAGGACGCGCAGCTGATCCTGGTCGACACTCCCGGATTGCACAAGCCGCGCACGCTGCTCGGGCAGCGACTCAACGACGTGGTGCGCGAGACTCTGCTCGACGTCGACGTGATCGGCTTCTGCCTGCCCGCCGACCAGCGCATCGGCCCCGGAGACCAGTTCATCGCGGCAGAGCTCGCCGAACTGCGCCGCGGCCGCAGACGCCCGGTCGTGGCAATCGCCACCAAGAGCGACACCGTCGATAGGGATCGCCTCGCCGAGCATCTCGTGGCCATCGACACATTGGGCGACTGGGAGGACATCGTCCCCTGCTCGGCCACCAAGGGCGACCAGGTCGACACGGTGCAGTCGGTGTTGATGAGCCACCTGCCCGTGTCGCCCAAGTTGTATCCGGACGAGGTGCTCACGGACGAAAGCACCGAGGTGATGGTGGCCGAGCTCGTGCGTGAGGCCGCCCTGGAGGGTGTGCGCGACGAGTTGCCGCACAGCATCGCCGTCGTGGTCGACGAGATGGTGCCGCGGCCGGACCGCCCCGCCGACAGGCCGCTGATGGACGTGCGCGTCAACGTCTTCGTCGAGCGATCCAGCCAGAAGGCGATCATCATCGGTCGCGGCGGGTCACGGCTGCGCGAGGTCGGCACGAACGCGCGCAAGGCGATCGAGGAGTTGCTTGGTCAGAAGGTCTATCTCGACCTGCACGTCAAGATCGCGAAGGACTGGCAGCACGACCCGAACCAGCTGTCCAA
>CAYPQR010000757.1:0-1591 GCA_964412865.1 uncultured Intrasporangiaceae bacterium | reverse complement strand
CGACCAAGGCGCATCACGAACTGCTCGAGATCGGCGTCAGCTCGCCCGAGCCGACTCCCAGCGAGGGGCTCGGGGTCGGCGAGGTCGGCTACCTGATCACGGGTGTGAAGGATGTGCGGCAGTCCCGCGTCGGCGACACGGTGACCAACGCGAAACGGCCGGCACAGGAGGCGCTCGCCGGATATCAGGACCCGAAGCCGATGGTCTTCTCCGGCCTCTATCCGATCGACGGATCCGACTACCCGATCCTGCGCGACGCCCTCGACAAGCTGAAGCTCAACGACGCATCCCTGGTGTATGAGCCGGAGACCTCGGCCGCGGTGGGCTTCGGCTTCGGGGTCGGCTTCCTCGGGATGCTGCACCTGGAGATCGTGCGGGAGCGGCTGGAGCGCGAGTTCGACCTCGGGCTGATCTCGACGCTGCCGAGCGTCGTCTATCAGGTGACGATGGAGGACGGCAAGCAGGTGACCGTCACCAACCCCAGCGAGTTCCCCGACGGCAAGGTGGCGGAGATCAGCGAACCCGTCGTGCGCGCAACGGTGCTCGCGCCGAGCGAGTTCATCGGGGCGATTATGGAGTTGTGCCAGTCGCGCCGCGGTTCACTGCGCGGGATGGACTATCTCTCGCAGGATCGCGTCGAGATGCGTTACACGCTTCCGCTGGCCGAGATCGTCTTCGACTTCTTCGATGCCCTCAAGTCGCGCACTCGCGGATACGCCTCGTTCGACTACGAGCCCGACGGTGAGCAGGCTGCCGACCTGGTGAAGGTCGATGTGCTGCTGCAGGGTGACAAGGTCGATGCGTTCAGCAACATCGTGCACCGCGACAAGGCCTACGCCTACGGCGTGAGTATGGCGGGCAAGCTGAAGGAACTGATCCCCAGGCAGCAGTATGAGGTGCCCATCCAGGCCGCGATCGGCTCGCGGATCATCGCGCGCGAGAACATCCGCGCGATCCGCAAGGACGTGCTGGCCAAGTGCTACGGCGGCGACATCAGCCGCAAGCGCAAGCTGCTGGAGAAGCAGAAGGAGGGCAAGAAGCGGATGAAGATGGTCGGCTCCGTGGAGGTGCCGCAGGAGGCGTTCATCGCGGCTCTCGCACAGGACGAGCCGGGCAAGGCGAAGAAGTGAGCGCGATCGACACGGCCGGGCAGGACCGGCCGATGGCGCGCACTCGGTCGTTCACCCGTCGTGGCGGGCGGATGCCGCAGCGCCATGCACGAGCCCTCGCCGACCACGGCGGCGCCTACGTGCTCGATGTGCCGATGCAGGGCGCGGGCACGATGGTCGACACGGCATACCGATTCGATCGGGCGCGCGAATTCGGCCGCGTCGCACCGCTGGTCGTCGAGGTCGGCTCCGGTGGCGGCGACTGCGTCGTGCAGGCTGCGCAGGACCACGCCGACTGGGACTTCCTCGCCTTCGAGGTCTGGACGCCGGGCATCGCGCACACGGTCGCGAAGGCGGCACCCTTGGGTCTGACCAACATTCGTCTGGTCGAGGCCGACGCCGCCCAGGCGCTCGCGGTCATGCTGGCTCCGGGGTCGGTGCGAGAGGTGTGGACGTTCTTCCCCGACCCGTGGCCGAAGTCG
>CAYPQR010000756.1:0-1592 GCA_964412865.1 uncultured Intrasporangiaceae bacterium | reverse complement strand
ATCTCCCCCGACATCGGCGGCGGGTTCGGCAACAAGGTGCCGATCTATCCGGGATACGTGTGCTCCGTCGTCGCCTCGATAGTGACGGGCAAGCCGGTCAAATGGATGGAGGATCGCGCGGAGAACCTCATCAGCACCGGCTTCGCGCGCGACTACGTCATGCGCGGCGAGATCGCCGCCACGAAGGACGGCAGGATCCGGGCGATCCGCACCAACGTGCTCGCCGACCACGGCGCCTTCAACGGCACCGCTGCGCCGGTGAAGTATCCCGCCGGGTTCTTCGGCGTGTTCACCGGCAGCTACGACCTGGAGGCCGCCTACTGCAAGATGACCGCCGTCTACACCAACAAGGCGCCCGGCGGTGTGGCCTATGCCTGCTCGTTCCGCATCACCGAGGCGGTGTATCTCGTCGAACGGCTCGTCGACTGTCTCGCCTTCGAACTCGACATGGATCCGGCGGAGTTGCGCCGAAGGAACTTCATCAAGCCGGACCAGTTCCCATACCACACGCAGACCGGGTGGGTCTATGACTCGGGCGAATACGAGCGGGCGATGGACAAGGCGATGGAGCTCGCCGACTACGCGGGCCTGAGACGCGAACAGGCGGAGAAGCGCGACCGCGGCGAACTCATGGGCATCGGAATGTCCTTCTTCACCGAGGCCGTCGGCGCCGGGCCGCGCAAGGACATGGACATCCTCGGCCTCGGCATGGCCGACGGCTGCGAGTTGCGGGTGCACCCCACCGGCAAGGCCGTGGTGCGCCTGTCGGTGCAGACGCAGGGCCAGGGCCACGAGACGACGTTCGCACAGATCGTCGCCGAGGAGCTCGGCATACCCCCGGACGACATCGACGTGGTGCACGGCGACACCGACAACACCCCGTTCGGCCTCGGAACGTATGGCAGCCGCTCCACGCCGGTGTCGGGTGCGGCGGCCGCGCTCGTCGCCCGGAAGGTGCGCGACAAGGCGCAGATCATCGCGTCGGGCATGCTGGAGTGCTCGGTCGCGGACCTCGAGTGGGAAAAGGGGTCCTTCCGCGTGAAGGGCGACCCGACGCAATCGGTGACGATCCAGGACATCGCGATGCGCGCCCACGGCGCCGGCGACCTCCCGCAGGGCATCGAGGGCGGCCTGGAGGCCCAGATCTGTTACAACCCGGAGAATCTCACCTATCCGTTCGGCTGCTACATCTGCGTGGTCGACGTCGACCCCGGCACCGCCGTCGTGAAGGTGCGCTCGTTCGTCGCCGTCGACGACTGCGGCACCCAGATCAACCCGATGATCATCGAGGGGCAGGTGCAGGGCGGCTGCACCGAGGGCGTCGGCATGGCCCTGATGCAGATGATCGCCTTCGACGAGGACGGCAACTGCCTGAGCGCCTCCTTCATGGACTACCTGATCCCGACGGCGCTGGAGGTGCCGCACTGGATCAACGGCAGCACGGTCACCCCGTCGCCGCACCACCCGATCGGCGCGAAGGGTGTCGGCGAATCGGCGACCGTAGGATCGCCGCCGGCGATCGTGAACGCAGTGGTGGATGCGTTGCGCCCGTTCGGTGTCCGGCACGCCGACATGCCGCTGACGCCGTCGCG
>CAYPQR010000755.1:0-1593 GCA_964412865.1 uncultured Intrasporangiaceae bacterium | reverse complement strand
CCACAGATTTCACGATCGCAGAGTCCCGCACGAACACCGGCGAGATCGCGATTCCTGGCCCATAGCGCCGCCTATGGGCCAGGAGTTGCGATCTCGCGAAGGGATTGGATCGGGAAGAGCGATGTCGAAGGCCGACGGCGTGGCAGGCTGGTGCCATGCCCATCGAGCCGCTCGACGCGCTGAGGCGCATCGCGTTCCTGCTGGAGCGATCCAGGGCCGGCACCTACCGGATCAAGGCGTTCCGTGCGGCGGCCGCGACGGTCGCGTCCACACCCCTCAGCGAGCTGCGGCGCCGCGCCGACGACGACACGCTCACCGACCTGCCCGGCATCGGCTCGTCGACGCAGAAGGTCATTCGCGAGTGCCTCGCAGGCGACATGCCCGAATACCTCACCAGCCTCGAGAAGAAGGCCGGTGGCCCGCTGGTCGAGGGCGGCGAACGGATCCGCGAGGCCCTTCGCGGCGACTGCCACTGCCACTCCGACTGGAGCGACGGAGGATCGCCCATACCCGAGATGGTCGCGACCGCGATGGAGCTCGGGCACGACTACCTCGTGCTGACCGACCACTCGCCCAACCTGAAGGTGGCGCGCGGCCTCACGGCGCAGCGCCTCGGCCGGCAACTCGGCGTCATCGACGAGATCAACGAGCATCTGGACGGCGGGTTCCGGCTGCTCAAGGGCATCGAGGCCGACATCCTCGAGGACGGCACGATCGACCAGAGCGACGCGATGCTCGCCCGGCTCGACCTGCGGGTCGCCTCGGTGCACTCCAAACTGCGCGCGCCGAAGGCGACCATGACCACGCGTATGCTCCGCGCGATCGAGAGCCCGTGGACCAACATCCTCGGGCACTGCACGGGCAGACTGGTCGAGGGCGACCGCGGCACCCGGCCGCCGTCGCAGTTCGACGCGGACCAGATCTTCGCCGCCTGCGCCGAGCACGACGTGGCCGTCGAGATCAACTCACGCCCCGAACGATGCGACCCGCCCGACGCGCTGCTGCGGCAGGCGATCGACGCCGGATGCCTGTTCGCGATCGACTCGGACGCCCACGCTCCCGGCCAACTCGACCTGCTGCCGTTCGGCTGCGCGAGGGCGCAGGAGCACGGCATACCGACCGATCGGATCGTCAACACGTGGCCCGCGGACCGCCTGCTGGAATGGGCGAATGCCCGGGCCGGCTGAGGGCGACCACCCCGTTTTGGAGATTTGCCTCTTCCTCGCCTATAGTTTCGGAAGTCCACGACGGATCCGAGCTGGGTCGCCCTGGTGAGGGCCTGTCGATGATAGGTCCCCATCGTCTAGCGGCCTAGGACACCGCCCTTTCACGGCGGCGGCACGGGTTCGAATCCCGTTGGGGATACTTTTGTGGCCGCAAGGCCCCGTAGCGCAGTTGGTTAGCGCGCCGCCCTGTCACGGCGGAGGTCGCGGGTTCGAGTCCCGTCGGGGTCGCCAGCTCATCGGGCGAGGGTTCATCATGGGCCCTCGCCTGTATGGTGAGTGCAGAGTCTGGCCAGATAGCTCAGTTGGTAGAGCGAGCGACTGAAAATCGCTAGGTCGGCGGTTCGACCCCGTCTCTGGCCACCATGAC
>CAYPQR010000754.1:0-1598 GCA_964412865.1 uncultured Intrasporangiaceae bacterium | reverse complement strand
GGCCTGGCAACGCATCTTGCGAGGTCTCGATACGGGCTCCCCCGCTTCGCTCCTCCGCCCTACTCGACCAGCTGGGGGTGGGGATGCCGCGGCACGCGCAATCGGATATCGCCGAAACGACAGCGTATGCGGCATCGTGCGTCAAGATGAGGGTGTGACGACGCAGCGGGTCGAGTTGCCGGTGCCCGGGCGGGATGCCTCGCTCGGCGTGATCCGGCACGGCCACTACGGGCGTCCTGTGCTCGTGTTTCCCAGCGAGGGCGGCCGCGCCGAGGACTTCGAGTCCCACGGAATGGTCGAGGCGGTGCGGGGTCTGGTCGATGCGGGCCGGGTCAGCTTCTTCTGCGTCGACGCCGCCGACGGGTGGACCTGGTCGGACAATTCCAAGCCGACCGAGGACAGAGCGCGCGGTCACCAGTCCTACACCGCATGGCTCGAGGCGCGCGTCCTGCCGTGGATCGCCGAGCAACTCGGCGGCCGGCACGATCTCGTGACACTCGGCGTCTCGATGGGGGCCTACCACGCGGTGCACTTCACCCTGACCCATGCGCATGTGGCGCCGCTGGCGATCGGGTTGTCCGGCAATTATGACGTCACCACCTGGCACGGGTGGGGCGACTACGGCGAGAGCACCTACCTGGCCAACCCGATGGCCTACGTCGCCGGGATGAGCGGCGATCACCTCGACTGGATCCGCAGCGCCGCCGCCATCCTGCTGGTGGTCGGTCAGGGCCCATTCGAGTGGGATCCGACGGGCGCCTATCCGTCGACGACGGCGTTCGCGCAGGTGCTGGCGGACAAGCAGATCCCGCATCAGCTCGACGTGTGGGGGCACGACAGCGCACACGACTGGCCCTGGTGGAGGCGGCAGTTGGCCCACCACCTACCGAGATTCTGCTGAGGTCGATTCGAGGAGGTTCGCATGCCCGAGCACGTGATCGGTCTGTTGCTGGGTGCGGAGGAGGACTGGCCCCGCGCCTTCGAGGAGCTCGTGCGCCGCGTCGGGCGGGTGACCGCACCCGACGGCAGCGTCCACGACCTGCGCACCGAGCGCCTGACCATCGAGCCCTTCAACCTGCGCGACAAACCGCACACCGACCTGGTCATCGACCGCCTCGCGCACTGGTACTACCACCCGCGGGAGTGGCTGAAGAAGGCCGCGCTGATGGATGACGTGTATCTGCTCAACAGCCCGTTCACCTTCCAGTCCATGGAGAAGCACTCCGCCTACTGCGCGCTGATGCGGCTCGGCATGCACGTCCCGGAGACGGTGCTCGTGCCGTACAAGAACCCCGTCGACAACGTCCGCTGGGCCTACACCTCGGCCAAGTACAACCGGCCGTTCGACCTGGACCGGATCGCCGACGGCATCGGCTACCCGATGTTCATGAAGCCGTTCGACGGAGGGGCGTGGCGTGGCGTCTCGATGATCAAGAACCAGGACGACCTGCGCCGCGCCTACGACGAGTCCGGCGAGATGCTCATGCACCTGCAGGCCGCGGTCGACGGCTACGAGGTCTTCGCGCGGGCGCTCACGATCGGGCCGGAGACGATGGTGATGAAGTTCCGCCCCGACGAGCCGATGCACGACCGGTATG
>CAYPQR010000753.1:0-1598 GCA_964412865.1 uncultured Intrasporangiaceae bacterium | reverse complement strand
TCGACGGTTCGGCGTTTTCGGGCATGAGCGCGACCATAGCGAGGACTTGCGATTTACGCAATCATCGGATGACTCTTCATCAACGATTCCTTGCGATTATGTGTTCCAGATCACCCTTTGCTCGCCATCCGGAGAACCCGTCACGACGGAGCAGGACGTGCGGCAGTCGCCCCCGTCTTCTAGGCTGCAGCCGACGGTCCAAACGGTCCGCGGAGTGCGACGCCACCACCGACCCGACGACGAAATGAGCGATGCATGACCTCCGACGGCGCGAACGACGAGCCCGGCCGGCACGACGACATCGCGGAGCTCGGGTATGAAGCCGCCCGAGACGAACTCGCCGCCATCGTGACCAAGCTCGAGGGTGGCCGGGCGACGCTCGAGGAGAGCATGACGCTGTGGGAGCGCGGCGAGGCGCTCGCGGCGCACTGCCAGTCGTGGCTGGACGGCGCACAGCGGCGCATCGACGACATGACGGCCGACGAGGAGCCGGCCGAGGAGTGAGGTCCGCCGCCGGCGGCGGCAGGCTGCCCGCCGTCGACTACTGGTGCTGAGCCACCTTGCTGTATGGCGTGAGCGCCTTCGCCAGCATCTCCAATTGACTCCAGTCGGCCTTCCCGGTGACGACCGTGCTCAGACCGTTCAGCTTCTGAGTGCGCACCAGGCTCAACTGGTCGTTGGAGGGCTGCTGGTATTTCGTCCAGGTGACCCCGCCGACGGTGGCCGAGCCCGCGCGGTGCCCGCTGCCGACTTGATGGCGCACCCAGCCGGCGCCGCCGTTCTCGGTCTGGCGCACCGCGACATAAGCGGAATCCGGCCCGGTGTAACCCGCCTGCCAGGTCTTGGGGAGGTGCTTCTCGCCGATCAGCCGCACATTCGTGGGCTTCCACGACTGTGGCAGGCCCTGGGCGACGGCGATGTCCCAATGCTGCGAGTGGCTCACCTCCCGAGCGATCCCGTCGACGTCGACCACCGGCTGACTGACCGAGCTGACACGCGGCACCATCGCGAGCCAGCCGATGACTGCGGCGACCACGACGACCATCGAGATGACCATGCTCTTCGCCGAGCCGCGCATGCCGCGCCGGGGCGCCGGGGGGCGCGCCGTATCGGGTCCGGGCGTCGGCCCGGCGTCACGTGCCGCCTGGGTGTCGGGGCCGTGCGCGGAGACGTGGGGATCACTCACCACTCCATGGTCCCTGACGACCCTGACATGGCGCGACCTGGCCCACCCTTTGACCGATAGAGTCGTGCTGACCATGCCCGTCGTCGCCGCGTGCGGCCCGAATGCGATCGAGGAACGTCATGACCAGCGAGACCCCGAACGAACACACCGGGGAGGCCCCCGACCGCAACCTGGCACTCGAGCTCGTCCGGGTCACGGAGGCCGCCGCCATGGCGGGTGGCCGGTGGGTCGGACGGGGCGACAAGAACAGCGCGGACGGCGCCGCCGTCGACGCGATGCGCAAGTTGATCGCGTCGGTCGCGATGGACGGCATCGTGGTCATCGGCGAGGGTGAGAAGGACAAGGCTCCCATGCTCTTCAACGGTGAGCACGTGGGTGATGGCACCGGCCCGGAGGTCGACGTCGCGGTCGA
>CAYPQR010000752.1:0-1602 GCA_964412865.1 uncultured Intrasporangiaceae bacterium | reverse complement strand
AGCGGCGAGTCTCGTCGGCACGCCGCGACGGCGGCTCTTTCAGGGTTTCCGGGCGAGGTGCAGAGTCAGGTCGGCGACCAGCGCAACTCGCTCGGGCAGGACGCGAAGGATCCGGTCGAACACGATGGCGCGGACACGGTCGGGCAGCGTGAGATAGGCCGAAATGGTCGAGAGATGGCCGACGTACGTGCGGGCGGTCACGGTCATACGGCGCTCGATGACGGACTGGCGCACGTCGACGAACAGGCCCGAGTCGATCAATTCGGTCCCGGGCCATCGCATCGGGCTGTCGGCCGGCGTGCCATCAGGTGACGGAATGTCGTCGGTGGGAAGGAATTCGGACCGGGCGGCCCGAACGGCATTCTCCACCTCGGGGTCAGCCAGGTGTACCGGTCCACCGAAGGACGCGAACACCCCGTGCCGGCCCAACATCGCGGCCACCCGGGGCCACCGCTGATCTGGTTCGGTCCAGTGCAGCGAGGCTGCGGCAAGGACCAGGTCATACACCGGATGCAGTGGCAGATCCTCGAATGCCGCTCGCACGGCAACGACCGTTGCCGGCACGTGTTTTCGCAGCTCGGCAAGCATCGCCGGGTCGGGATCGGTTGCGGTCACGGCGATCCCGCGAGAGGCGAACGCGCGCGTCGCCTTGCCGGTGCCGGCGCCGATCTCCAACGCGCGGTGGACCGGCCCACCCGCATACGCAAGCACCGCGTCCACGAGTTCGTCGGGATACTCGGGTCGGAATCGTTCGTATGCGGATGCCGCGGAGCCGAAGCTCAGCGCGCGCTCGGTCATCGGACCATCATCGCAGCGTGCTCAGTTCCTCGACGCAGTGCGTCGACGAGCCGGCAGCAGGCGGCCCGTCCATCCTCAGCGCAGTGATGGCGCGGATCAGGTGAGGTTCCCTGCGGGCGGGCGCCGCGGAGTGGAGCTCGCCGACATCCCACCAGCGCACTGACGTGAACTCACGCTCATCCGGGTGGATCACCTGACCACGTTGGGCTTCCAGGGCGAACCACAGGCTGACATCGGTGTGGCGTGCGGTGGGATCCCCGACGGTCTCGGTGACCGTCAAGAAGAACGGCTCGGCGCCCGTCTCGGCATCAAATCTCGCCTCGATCCCGAGCTCCTCGACCACCTCGCGGCGCACCGTGTCCACGGGGTGCTCACCCGGCTCGACATGCCCACCGGTCGGCAGCCACAGGCCGGACAGGCGATGATCACACAGCAACACCGCGTTGGATCGGCGGTCGACCAGCAGGAAGTAGCACACCAGGTGTGGAGACGGCGTCGCCGGTTTCACCCGTCGACAAATGTCCCGCGTCGAATCCAGCCAGCGCAGCGCCGTCTCTCGATGTATGCCTGCGAGATCGTCGGTCGGCTCGATGCCGTCGACGAGAGAACGAACTTGCTGAACCACATCATCGGCCATGGCATGAATCATGACAACAGGCACTGACATCGTGCGCCTCCCGTTCGGGAGGGCGACCCAGGCGAGCGATTCTGACCGACCGGGGACATGAACGAGACGGCACGCCCGTCCCAATCCGCCGCCGGAAGCGCGGGCATCGCTGCGGCCCGCCCGCGCGGCTCGGTGCG
>CAYPQR010000751.1:0-1606 GCA_964412865.1 uncultured Intrasporangiaceae bacterium | reverse complement strand
TGCGTCATCGGGTATGCCGAGATCGGCCGGGCGCTCGCGCCGGCGCTGGAGCGCGGCGCTGATCACCCCTATCGCGAGTGGATCGCCGAATACGCCGGGGACGACTATCAGGCCATCGCACGTTCGGCGCTCGACCGGCTCGACCGGCTGGCGGGCGACTCCGTCGGCGCCGGGCGGCTCGCCGACCTGGCACGGATCTTCGGCACGGCAACGAGGCTCGAGGCGGCGTTCTGGCAGCAGGCGCTGTAGCGACGTCAGCCGATGGAGAGCGCACTCAGCCCGGCCGGGCGGAGGCACGGTGCAGCGCGAGCGGCAAGGTCAGCAGCGACAAACCGGCGACGACCAGGAGCGCAACCGTGAACGACGAGTGCAGCACGATCACGCCGACGGCGACCGATCCCAGGCCGGTGCCGGCGTCGAACCCGACATTCCACACCGCGCTCGCCAGATTGTGGTGGCGCTTGGACACGGCGTTGAACGCCATCACCAGCGTGAGATTCTGCAGCGCGCCGTAGGCGACGCCCACGACGACCATCGCGAGCAGGAAGAGCCACGCCGTCGTCTGCGCCCCGTCGACCACCGACCACGCCGTGAGCGCCATACCCACCGCCGTGCACACGATCAGCGGCCAGATGTAGCGCTCCGCGCCGCGCCGATCGGCGAGGGCGCCGGCCCGCCAGCGCGTGATCGCCGCGACCAGACCCATGACGAACAGGCCCAAGGTCGTCATCGCGGCAGTGCTCACCATCTGCGGCGTGAACGTGATCACCGCTCCGCCCGACAGGGTCACCGCGAGCAGCAGGACCATCGGCCGGATCAGACGCCGGTATGCCGTGCGCTGCGGCTCCGCCTCGGCGGCACCGGGGCCCTCGGCCGCCTCCAGCGGGCCGGTCATACCCCCGTGAATGACCCGTGCCAGCCGCACCGTCGCCGGCACCCCCAGCAGCGGCGCACCGCTGATGAGAAAAATGAGCCAGAAGCCGACGTGCTCAGCGAGCCATGGCCCGAGCGGCAGGAGCACGAGATTGGGCAACGCGATCGCCAGCCCATAGGCACCGATCGCCTGACCGAGGCGGGCCGGGCCGACGAGTTGCGCCACGGCGGCGCTGCCCGTCACGGTGATGATGCCGAACCCGATCCCGCGCACCGCCGACAGTGCCAGCACCGGGCCCAGTGCATCACTGGTCATGTAGGCCATCGCCGGGAGCCCGAGCAGCACCATTCCGGCGACGAGCACGGGACCCCACCCGAACCTGCGCAGCGCCGGCGGCACCAGCAACTGCGTGAGCACGGTGAAGGTGAGCAGCAGACCGTTGACCAGCCCGGACCCGGCCGCGTTCGCACCGCCGTGCACGGCCCACAGCGGCGCGACGGGCAGCAGCACCGCATATCCCGAGAACCCGGCGAACGACATGGCGGCCAGCGCACGCATGCCGGGCACCTGCCAGATCGACCCCCGGGCTCCGGCACCTGCCGGGCGGATGGTCTTGCTCACAGCGGCGACGCTACAGCGGGCACCGTGTCGTGCGGACGCGGGCCGGTCGACCCCGGATCACCGGTGGCTCGGTGCGCAACCCCCGCGCGAGCGGGCAGAGCGCGGCATATG
>CAYPQR010000750.1:0-1610 GCA_964412865.1 uncultured Intrasporangiaceae bacterium | reverse complement strand
CAGGATCCGGCCCTGGTCGTCGGTCTCCTGCCACCCGGAGCGACGGGCCTCGATGACGCGGTCGGCGATCATGTCGGGCGCCGTCTCCAGATCGAGGTGCTCCCACTCGGTGCCGTAGGGCCGCCGGTAGAGCACCGTGGTCTGCCGCGTCGGCGAATTGACCAGCTGTTCGCTGGCGGATCCCTTGGGGCACAGACGTCCACGCGAGATCGGGGAGTCGGGATCGCCCTCGATCTGGGTGACCCGGCCGTCCTTGACGTAGACCCGCTGGCCGCAGCCGACCGCGCAGTATGGGCAGACGCTCTGCACCACCTTGTCGGCCGTCCTGGTGCGGGGGACCCAGTCCTTGCCGGACTTGGCCGCCGCCCCTCGGCCCAATCGGTCGGGCCCCGTCACCTGTCGCAACACGGGCCAAGAAAGGAAGGTCTTGCCAGCGCCCATCATTTGCCTCCAGCCGCCGAACGCATCATGCTCACGCTCTCCTCCAACCGTACTCGTTACGAGTCGTCTTCGGACCAACTCTGGCCGATCCGCCCGTCCGGACCACCACGCGTGCCGACGGCACGCTCACAGCCACCAGTTGTAGCCGAGCGAGAAGTTCACTGCCGCGGCGAACGTCAGATACATCAGCCAGATCCCGGTCGCCAGGTGGAACAGGCCCAGGCCGCGCAAGCCGAGCTTGATCCCCAACGAGGCGAAGAAGTCGCAGAAGTAGATCAGGAACAGCCCGATGAACAGCAGTGCCACCGGGACGTCGCTCGCGGCGAAGAACACCACGATGCCGATCGCGGAGACCACCATGTAGGCGACGCACATGCCGGCATTGGGACGGGCATCGTTGCGCTGATAGCGGTTCATCCCGATCGCGAACCAGTGGATGCCATAGGCGGAGAACGCCAGTGCCGCGGTGTATACGGGCGCGTCCCGGAAGACCTGGAACCAGGTCATCCCGACGAACAGCAGGATGCCGGTCACCAACTGGCAGAAACCGGGCATCCAGATGCCCCAGATGCCGACACTACGGTCCACACTCTCGTCTCGCGGCGGGAAGTCGAACAGCTCCTGTGGGCCGTAGATCAGATAGCCCGTACCCAAACCGAAGAAGCCCAGAGCAAATGGCAAGTACGGCGATGCCTCGAGAGCGACGCTCATGTTGTGTCCTTCCGCGATGTCTCCTGACGAAAGTGGCCCCGTAGTGTGTAGAACCTCCTCCCCAGCGACACGTGCGGGCCTTTCCACCGTAGAACTATTTGAGCGATCAGCCAAGGGCCCGCGCGTTCGGACTGCGCCCGGCGGCATGGCCTGCCTGCAGATCCGCCACGAAATCTCAGCCCTGGCCGGTCGAGTAGGCGAGCGCCCAGCGCGAGCCGTATCGAGACCTCGGAGCATGCGTTGCCAAGCCGGTTGGCAGCGCTGGCTCGCAGGTCTCGATACAGCTCCCCCGCTTCGCCTCCGCTTACTCGACCAGCCCGCTGGTCGAGTAGCACGAGACGAAGTCGAGGGCGTATCGAGACCTCAGAGCAGACGTTGCCGGGCCCGTTGGCAGCGCAGGCCCCGAGGTCTCGCTCCCCCGCGCGCTTCGCTCTATGCGGGAGGTACCCCCATTGCTC
>CAYPQR010000749.1:0-1614 GCA_964412865.1 uncultured Intrasporangiaceae bacterium | reverse complement strand
CGGCCGGGCCGGCGCCGATGTCGACGACCGACCGCCCGTGCAGGTCGGTCCATTCGCGCAGCAGGTCGATCGAGTCCCGCGCCAGGGCGCCGTAGAAGATCTCCGGCCGGTGCTGCTCCTCCAGGAAGGCGCGGAACAGCCGGACCGACCGGCGCACACCACGGGCGGGGGCGGACATCAGGCCGGCCTACGGGCGATCAGCTGCAGCGTGGGCCGCAGGGCCGGACGCACCGCCCGAAGCGCGATCACGGCGGGCGCGGCGGCGCCGGCGGCCAGCACCGCGCGCCGGTCCAGGACGCCTGCGGGTCGAGGTCGGGGACGCACCCGCCGCACCATACTGGCGACCTCTGTGGTGAGGCTGTCCAGCACCGGGCGACGCACGGTCACGTCGGTGAACCCGGCCCTGAGCGCCGCCTGTTCGAGGCTGCGCGCGGTGAAGAACCGCACATGTGTCGGGTCCTCCAGCATCCACCAGGCGGGCCCGAAGACCCGCAGCCCGTCACTGTCGCCGGCCGGGGTGAGACATTGCAGCACTCCCCCGGGCCGCAGCAGGCGCCACGCGGCCCGCAGCGTCCGATCCGGGTCGGTCACGTGCTCCAGCACGTGGATGCCGTAGACGAGGTCCACCGGTGGCCCGTCGCCGGGCACCGACTCGACCGGGCCGTGGTGCAGGCGTGCCGCCGCACGCACGACCGGATCGACCTCGACCCCGAGCTGATCGGGGTCGGCCCCGGCGACGGCGGCGCCCGCGTCGGCGAACCGGCGCAGCAGGTGGCCCGCGCCGAACCCGATCTCGAAGACGCTTCCCGGGTCGGCATGGCGCCGAAGGGCCCGGTAGGTGAGAGCCAGGCGCCACCGATCGAGTGCCGGCTCACCGCCGTAGGTGACGTCGCGGTGCCGGGCGGGCGCCAGGCGCAGATCGCGGACGAGGTGACCGCAGCCGGCGCACTCGCCCAGCACCTCGCCCGGCGCCAGGGCGCGCTCACGCAGGCGGCCGCCGCAGACCTCGCACAAAATTTGCATGACGCTGTAGTTACCTCCCAGTAACCGTTCGGGCTACCCTACCGAGAAGTTACCCGCCAGTTGCCTGTCGGCACCCGAGGAGAATGCGTGCGTCCCCACCTCCACCACGACCCGACGTCACCGATGCGCGTGCTCTATCTGTCATGGCGCGACCGCGAGAACCCCGAAGCCGGCGGTTCGGAGACCTTCGTCGAGCGCACCTGCGAGGTGCTGGCGGGCCTCGGCCACGACGTCACCCTGTTCACCAGCGCCTTCCCCGGCAGCGCCGCGGAGACCAGGCACGGCGCGGTGCGCGTCATACGCCGCGGCGGCCGGTTCACCTGCTATGCGCACGGTATGGCGCACCTGGCCCGCCGTCGCCGCCGCTACGACGTCGTCATCGACGTGCAGAACGGTGTCCCCTTCTGGTCGCCGCTGGTGACGCGCACGCCCGTCGTCTCGCTCATCCACCACGTCCACCGGGACCAGTGGCGTGCCATCTTCGGGCCGCGGATCGCCCGATTCGGCTGGTTCCTCGAGTCGAAGGTCGCGCCACTGGTCTATCGGCGTGCCCGCTACGTCACCGTCTCCGAGGCGACCCGCCGCGACCTC
>CAYPQR010000748.1:0-1618 GCA_964412865.1 uncultured Intrasporangiaceae bacterium | reverse complement strand
GCTGCTCATCGCCCTGGCGATCACCGTCGCGTTCGTCGCCTCGTGGGGCGCCACCATCGGCGTGCTGCATGACGAGCTGGAGTTCTGGTGGGAGCTGGCGCTGCTGGTCGTCATCATGCTCCTGGGCCACTGGGTGGAGATGCGATCCCTGGCCCAGACCACCTCCGCCCTCGACTCGCTGGCCGCGCTGCTGCCGGACGAGGCGGAGCGGGTGGAGGGCGACGACGTCGTCACCGTGTCACCCGCCGCGTTGCGCGTCGGTGACGTCGTCGTGGTCCGACCCGGCGGACGGGTCCCGGCGGACGGCAGAGTCGACTCGGGCTCCGCCTCCATGGACGAGTCGATGATCACCGGCGAGTCCGCCACGGTGCGCCGCGGCGAGGGAGATCCGGTCGTGGCCGGCACCGTCGCCACCGACTCCGGACTCCGGGTGCGGGTCGGCGCCGTCGGCGACGACACCGCGCTGGCCGGCATACGACACCTCGTGGAGCAGGCACAGGCCTCCTCCTCGCGCGCCCAGCGACTGGCCGACAAGGCGGCCGCACTGCTGTTCTGGTTCGCGCTCGGCTCGGCGGTCGTCACCGCGCTCGTCTGGGGCGTGCTCGGGCTCCCCGATGACGCCGTCACGCGCACCATCACGGTGCTCGTCATCGCCTGTCCCCACGCCCTCGGCCTGGCCATCCCGCTCGTGGTCTCGATCGCCACCGAACGCGCCGCCCGCACAGGCATTCTCATCAAGGACCGGCTCGCGCTGGAGGCGATGCGCACCGTCGATGCCGTGCTCTTCGACAAGACGGGCACCCTCACCGAGGGCGCACCCGCGGTCACCGCGATCGAGCCGGCGGACGGGTATGACGCGGCCCGCCTCGTGGGGCTCGCCGCGGCCGCCGAGTCGGACTCCGAGCACCCTCTGGCCCGTGCGATCGTCGGCGAGGCGGAGCGGCGCGGGCTCGAGGTGCCGGCCGCAGGCGGGTTCTCGTCATCCCCCGCCGTCGGCGTGCGGGCGGATGTCGATGGGCACGTGGTGATGGTCGGCGGGCCCTACCTGCTGGAGCAGGAGGGCGTGGCCGAACTGCCGGTGGCGGAGCGCTGGCGCCGCGAGGGCTCGATCATCCTGCACGTCGTCGTGGACGGGCGGGTGGCCGGCGCGTTGCGTCTGGCCGACAGGATCCGTCCGGAATCGGCCGACGCCGTGGCCGCGCTCACCGCGCGCGGCGTGCAGGTCGTCATGATCACCGGGGATGCCGACGCGGTCGCCGCCTCGGTCGCGGCGGAGCTGCGCATCGAGCGCTACTTCGCCGGCGTCCGGCCGGAGGACAAGGCCTCGACGGTGAGCCGGCTGCAGTCGGAGGGCCGCACGGTCGCGATGGTGGGTGACGGGGTCAACGACGCGCCAGCGCTGGCACAGGCCGATGTCGGCATCGCGATCGGCGCCGGCACAGATGTCGCCATCGCCTCGGCCGGAGTGATCCTGGCGTCCGACGACCCACGCGCCGTGCTGTCGGTGACGACGCTGTCCCGCGCGACCTATCGGAAGATGCGGCAAAACCTGTGGTGGGCCGCCGGATACAACCTGCTGTCGGTGCCGCTGGCCGCCGGTGTGCTCGCGCCGATCGGG
>CAYPQR010000747.1:0-1620 GCA_964412865.1 uncultured Intrasporangiaceae bacterium | reverse complement strand
CCGGCTCGGGGAAGCTGATCCAGTGATAGAGGCAGCGGCGTCGGAGGGCATCATGCAGGTCGCGGCTGCGGTTCGACGTCAGCACCACGATCGGGGCCTGTTTGGCGCGGAAGGTGCCGAGTTCGGGCACGGTGACCGATCGCTCACCCAGGAATTCCAGCAGCAGCGCCTCGAACTCGTCGTCGGCACGGTCGATCTCGTCGATGAGCAGCACCGGGGGAGTCGGCCCGTCATAGCGCACACACCGAAGGATGGGCCGTTCGATCAGGAACTCCTCCGCGAAGAGGTCCGCGCCATGCAGCGTCTGATGTTGCGCCTCCGTGAGGCGAATGCTCAGCAGCTGCCGCTGATAGTTCCAGTCGTAGAGCGCCTCCTGCGCGGTCAGCCCCTCATAACACTGGAGGCGCACCAGCGGCGCGGCGAGCACCTCGGCGAGCACCTGCGCGGCGGACGTCTTGCCGACGCCCGGCTCACCCTCCAGCAGCAGCGGCAGCCGCAGCTCGAGCGCGAGGAACAGCGCCGTCGACGTGCCTTCGTCGGCGAGATAGTCGGCCCGGTCGAAGAGGGCGCGCACCTCGTCCGGGCTCGACGGATGGCCGGTCACGGGGTCAGCCTCTCATGCCGGCGTGTTCGGCGATGTAGGTTTCGCGGCAGCCCGGCGCGCAGAACCAGAAGTCCTCACCGTCGATGACGGTATGCGGTGTGTCCGGCCCGACCATGACCTCCATGCCGCAGACCGGGTCGACGACCCGCATGGGTGCGGTCTCCTGGCGCGGCGACTCGGCCGTGAGCCCGTCGCGGCGGATCCGCTGCACGAGGTCGGCCATGATCGACAGCGCGATCTCCGGCGGTGTCCGCGCTCCGATGTCGAATCCGACCGGCGAGTGGACCCGCGCGCGGTCCTCCGCCGACAGGGGCTCGAGCACGCCGGCCGCGCGACGCCGGCTGGCCACCATGCCGATGAACGGCACATCGGCGTCGATCGCCGTCTTGATGACGCCGAGTTCGTCACCACCGTGGCTGGCGACGATCACCGCGACGGTGCCCTCGGCCATCGCGGACCGCGACAGGTCATGCGCCTGCGTGACGGCGAAGCCGAGCGCGTGCGCGAGTTCGGCGACCGCCTGGGCGGTCGGTGTGTCGCCGACCAGCCAGAGGGCCGGCGCCGGCAGCACCGGGTCGAGGAAGATCTCCAGCGCGCCACCGGAGAGGCAGGGGTTGACGACGACGCGGGCGCCCTCGGACTGCGGGAAGTCGTCCTCGCCCTCCGGCAGGATCCGCAGGAGCACCGTCTCGGCCGACTCCAGCGCGTCGAGTGCGGCGGTGCGCACCGAACCCGTGGCGCACTGGCCGCCGACGAAGCCCTCGATCGAGCCGTCCGGCAGCACGATTGCCTGGTCACCCGACTTCGCCGAACTGGGACCGCCCGCGCGCACCACGGTGGCATGGACGAACGGCATACGCCGATTGGTCAACTCGGCCATACGGGCCGACAAGTTGGCACTCACGGCACACTCCTTGACTAGAACGACGGGGTCGGATGCCCCTGCATGGCGTCCCAGACGCGCGACGGCGTCAGCGGCATGTCGGCGTGCCGGACACCGAACGGGCGCAACGCAT
>CAYPQR010000746.1:0-1621 GCA_964412865.1 uncultured Intrasporangiaceae bacterium | reverse complement strand
TGTTGGGCGGGAAGTCACGCGCTTGATCGTCATCGGAGCCCGTCACCCCATGTCAGCAGTTCAGTCGTATCGGCGCCTGTTCGCGCTCACCGGCCTGCGCTACATCGTCATCGCCTTCCTCGGGCGTCTGCCCCTCGCCATGAGCCAGATGGGCGTGCTGCTCTTCGTCGCCCAGCGCACCGGCAGCTTCGGCGCGGGTGGCGCCTGCGCCGGAGCCCTGGCCGTCGCCAACGCCGTCGGCTCCCCCGCCGCGGGCAGCCTCGCCGACCGCGTCGGGCAGCGGCCCATCGTGCTCGTCCAGTCCCTCTGCGGCGCGGCCGGCCTCGCAGCCGTCGTGGTCATCGTCTCGTCCGGAGCCGGATGGGTCTGGGCCGCACTGGCATCCGCTGCCACGGGGATGCTCCTGCCACAGGTCGGCCCCTTGGCCCGCGTGCGCTGGCGCCCGATCATCACCCGCCACCACGGCGACCGGCACCTGCTCGACACGGCGTTCTCCTACGAGGGCTCGGCCGATGAGGCGACCTTCGTGCTCGGCCCCGCGCTGGTCGGCATCATCGCCGCGGTGTTCGACCCGGCCGCGGGCCTCGTCGGCGCACTCGCGCTCCTCGCCGTGTTCGGCACGCTCTTCGCCCTGCACCCGACGGCGCGAATGGCCTACCCCGAATCGACGGCACGAAGCGGCCGCGGCCGACTGCTCACCCGCGGGCTGATCGTGCTCGCCGGGGCACAACTGATCATCGGCACGGTCTTCGGGTCGGTGCAGACCGGCGCGACCGTCATCGCCACGGCCGCGGGCCACGAGGGCATCGCGGGCCTGCTGCACGCGACGCTGGGGGTCGGCAGCGTCGTCGCCGGCCTGTGCATGGCCGCCGTGCCCGACCGCATCGGCCACGTCACCAGATGGCGCGCGACCGCCGGTGGCCTGCTGGTGCTGGCCTCGCCGCTGCTGCTGGTGCACTCCATCGCCACGCTCGTGCCGGTGCTGCTCGTGCTCGGCATCTGCGTCGCGCCATACATGATCACGACCTTCACGATCGCCGAGGCGATCACGCCGCCGCACCGCACAGGCGCTGCGATGACTCTGCTCGCCGCGGCGACCGGCATGGGGTATGCGGTCGGTGCCGCTGTCGCGGGCCGGCTCGCCGACATCGGCGGCGAAACCCCGGCATTCGCCGTGACGGTCGCCGCCGGGCTGCTCGCGGTGGCCCTGTCGTCGCTCGGCGGCCACGCACTGCGCGGCTCGCACGAGGCGCGTCCGGTGCCCACGCCCGCCGTGGCACCGTAGCGGCGGGCACGCGACGACGGTGCTCCCCGGCGGCCCGGACGGAACGTAGAGTTGGGCCATGCCGACACAGCGTGCACTCCTTCACTCCCCTGTCGTCCACAACGTCGCCACGGCTGCCGCCGCGGGACTGCTGACCCTCGCCCACCCCGCCCGCTTCCCGCGCTGGACACGTCGTGGCCTGCGTCTGGTGCGCGTCGCGGGCACCGTGAGTTCGGTCTACCTCGTGAGGCAGCAGGCCACCTCATCCGACCCCCACGCCGCCGACACACCGTCGGACACCGCGGCGATCGTGTCGGCCGTCGCCGAGGCCACCAGCAGCATCGGGCTGCTGACCTC
>CAYPQR010000745.1:0-1624 GCA_964412865.1 uncultured Intrasporangiaceae bacterium | reverse complement strand
GGTGTCTCCTGTTTCTTTTCATCGGTGAGACACGGCGAGACCGGGTGGGGAACACACGGGGAACCGTGACTCGGGGGTAGAGGCGTCGCTCCGGCGAGAGGGGCCGAGTCGACACGAGTACGCCGCACATTGTGCCAGACGGCGGCCGCTCCGCCGAAATCGTGGCCTCGTCGCCGGACGCCGACCCGCCGGAGCCACGGTCGACATATGGACACTTATGTTGATGAAAATCATCAGTTATACATTGGCGCCATGAGTTCCCTCTTCACCTTCCCCGACCCGGTGAACGAGAAGGCAGCGCGAACGGTTGCCGCCGTCGTGACCGTCGCGGCGGCCGTCGTGCTCGCGACCGGATGGCTGTGGCTGCTCGTGCCGCTGGCCTACGGATTCATCGCTCGCGCGCTCACCGGGCCGACGCTCAGCCCGCTCGGCACCCTCGCAATGAAGGTCGTCGGCCCGCGGCTCGGCCGGCCGAAGCCGACCGCCGGTCCGCCGAAACGCTTCGCACAGTCGATCGGCGCGGTGCTCACCACGGCCACCGCTATCGCCGGTCTGGCGCTGGGCTGGACCACCGTCGCACTGACTCTCACCGCGATCCTCGGCATCTTCGCCCTGCTGGAGTCAGCCGTCGGGTTCTGCGCCGGCTGCTTCATGTATGCGCAGTTGATGCGGCTCGGTGTCATCAAGGAGGAGGCGTGCCCCGAGTGCGCCGACATCTGGCTGCACCGCCGCGCGATCGAAAACCAGGCCGCGACTACCCACTGAAGGCGGCCTTCGCCGCCCTCGGGATTCGTGTCACACCCGTATCGGGATTCTCGGGTGGTTTGAGCCGTGTCAGCGTGGCTGACGCCCGCCCTCCATACCGACATCCACCGCACGGCGAATACCGGGCAGACTGGCGCGGTCGGCAACCGTCAGGCCGGCCAGTTCGCTCGGCCGATACCAGCGGAGCCCGTCATGCTCGTCGGGAGCCGCGTTGTGCGGCTCACCGTCCCAGTCGGTCACGACGAAGGCGTGCATCTCGAGCCCCGGGTCACTTATCGTCAAGGTGATCGGTGCGGGGTCGCGCACCAGGACCCCGAGCTCCTCGAAGCACTCTCGACGGACGGCCGCTTCGGGGCTCTCCCCCGGCTCGACGTGGCCACCGGCCAGGTCCCAGCAGTCGGGGTAGTGCTCCCGCGAGGGTCGGCGGTGCACCATCAGCACCCGCCCGTCATGCACCAACGCGGCGCATGCGATCGCGACACAGTCAGCCATGTCCGCATCGTATGCGGCGACGGGGACACCCCAACTACGCTCCTTCGCCCGGGTCATGCGCTGTCTTGTAGGTCGGGTGGTGCGCCGGGTCCCCAGGTCAGTGGGTCGTCGGGTGGTAGCGGCTGGGTGGGCATGCGTCCGGGGGTCAGGTCCCAGATCACATCGGTTTCGGTGATCCATGGGAGGTAGCCGCGGGAGTGGACGATGTGGTGATGCCTGGAGCAAAGCAGCGTCCCATTGGTCAGGGTGGAGCGACCGCCGACCCACCACGGCACCGCGTGATGCGCCTCGCACCACGGGGCCGGCCGGTCTTCCCCCGCCTCGCTTCGCTCCGTGCGGGAGGTGCCCCCATTACCGGGGAAGGTGC
>CAYPQR010000744.1:0-1624 GCA_964412865.1 uncultured Intrasporangiaceae bacterium | reverse complement strand
TAGGTGCGGGTCAGGATCAGCCGCGACGTCATGTCGACGCGCTCCAGATGGCGGCCGAGCACGATGAATTGCCAGCCGTCGTCGTGGTTCTGAGTGTTGTCGGCGAGCGCCGAGACCATGTTGGCGCGTTCGCGGGCGACGCGGAACGCGTCGGCCGGGCGGCTGCGCGACAGCTGACCGCTCAGCACGGCGTTGTAGGTCGTGTTGAGCGCCTCCCACACCTCGGCCGACACGACTTCCCGCGAGCGGCGGGCGTTCTCGCGGGCCGCCTCGACGGCGTAGGCGATCGAGTGCGGCGAGCCGCGGTCATACAGCAGCATCCGCAGCACCGTCTGCTGGTCGGGGGTCCCGGCCTCCTCGTCGGTGATGCCCATCGCGGCGAGGATCGACCGGCAGGTGGTCTCCTGGTCGATGACGGGGTCCTCGACCAGGAGTTGCAGATAGACGTCGAGGATGCGCGCGGTGCATTCGATGCGCTCGATGTAGCGCCCGATCCAGAACAGCGCCTCGGCGATCCGGCTCAGCATGTCGCACCTGCCTGTCCCTGCGTGCTCGCGGCAGGAGGCGCCGCGGGCCTGTCGGCCCCGGGTGACACGGAGTGCGGACCGAGCTCCGGGTGAGGCGCGTGGCCGCCGGTCTCCGGCTGGGGCGCGGCGCGGCTGCCCTCGGATGCGAGGACCCAGGTGTCCTTCGAGCCGCCGCCCTGGCTGGAGTTGACGATCAGTTCGCCCTCGGGCAGCGCGACCCGCGTCAGCCCGCCGGGCAGCACCCATACCTTGTCGCCGCTGTTGATCGCGAACGGACGCAGGTCGACATGCCGCGGCGCCATCCGGTCGCCGATCAGCGTGGGCACCGTGGACAGCTGCACCACCGGCTGGGCGATCCATCCTCGCGGGTCCTCCTGCAGCCTGCGACGCAACTCGTCGAGCTCGGCGTGGCTCGCGCGCGGGCCGATCACGATGCCTTTGCCGCCGGCGCCGCCGACCGGTTTGAGCACCAGCTCGTCCAGCCGGTCGAGCACCTCCTCGCGATGCCCTGGATCCTCCATGCGCCACGTGTCGACGTTGGGCAGGATCGGGTCCTCGCCCAGGAAGTATCGGATGAGGTCGGGCAGGTAGGTGTAGACGAGTTTGTCGTCGGCGACCCCGTTGCCCACGGCGTTGGCGATCGTCACGTTGCCGGCCCGGGCCGCGTTGAGCAGGCCCGGCACGCCCAGCACCGAATCCCTCCGGAAATGCACCGGATCGAGGAAGTCATCGTCGACGCGGCGATAGATGACGTGCACCGGGCGCGGGCCGTCGGTCGTGCGCACCATCACCCGGCCACGCTGCGCGATCAGGTCACGGCCCTCGACCAGGCGCGTCCCCATCAGGCGTGCGAGCAGGGCGTGCTCGAAGTATGCCGAGTTGTAGGCGCCCGGCGAGAGCACCACGACCACGGGGTCGCTCACGCCGCTCGGCGCGCACGCCCGCAGCGCTGCGAGCAGCTTGCCGGGATACTGCGACACCGGGCGAATCCGGTGATGGGCGAACACTTCCGGCAGGGCCGCCGACATCGCTCGGCGATTCGTCATCACATACGACACACCGGAGGGGATGCGCACGTTGTCCTCGAGCACCCGGAA
>CAYPQR010000743.1:0-1625 GCA_964412865.1 uncultured Intrasporangiaceae bacterium | reverse complement strand
TCCCAGTGCTTGATCGAGCCGATGCGGATGTTGTTGCCGAACGGGTCGCGGATGGCGAAGTCGGTGCCGTATGGCTGCTCCGTCGGCTCCTGGGTGATGTCGACACCGGCCTGCTCGACCTTGTCGAACATCCCCTGCACGTCATCGGTCGTGAAGGCGAGCCACCCGCCGCCGGCGCCCTTGGTGACCAGGTCGCGCACCTTCTCGGCGGTCGCCTCGTCGTGTGCGGGAGGCCCCGGACGCTCCAGCAGGATCTCCTTCTGGTCGCCCGGCACGCGCACGGTCAGCCATCGCATGGGGCCGAAGTCCATGTCGGCGGTCACCTCCAGGCCGAGCACTTCGGTGTAGAACGTCAGGGCCTCGTCCTGGTCGAGCACATAGATGGACGAGAGGTTGTTGCGGGTCAGCATGATCGGCTCCTCGGTCTGAAGTATTCGATGCCGCAAACGCTACGTGCCGCCGGCCGCATGCGCTTGTCCAAAAGTGCTCGCTTCCTATGCTGGTGCCGTGAGCCGCGAGAGCGAGAGCATCAACCGGCGGTTGCTGCGCGCCCGCGACCGGATGGATCGCCGGTATGCGCAGCCGCTCGACGTCACCGAGCTCGCCGCCGTCGCCTACATGACGCGAGCCCACTTCATCCGGGAGTTCAAGCGGGTGTTCGGCGAGACGCCATACCGCTATCTCCAGCGCAGGCGGGTCGAGCGGGCCATGTTTCTGCTGCGCCACGGGGACACCAGCGTGACCGATGTGTGCATGACGGTCGGGTTCTCCAGCCTGGGCACGTTCAGCCGCACGTTCACCCAGATCGTCGGACGGTCACCGTCGGCCTACCGCGCCGCCGTCGCCGATGAGCGGCTGGTCGCACCCACCTCGTTCGCGATGCGCTGGTCACGCCCGGCCGACTGATCGCGAGCGCCCTCCATCGGTATTCATCGCGTGTATGCCCGGATGTCGGACCCCGGTGGCATGCTCGGGCGCAGCCGCCAGCCGAGCAGAAGGGCCGCCCATGATCACCGCCGAACACATCCGTGACCTCTACCGCCAGATCAACGGCGACCATCCGATGGCCCCGGACGACGTCGCCTATTGCCGGCGGCACTTCCGCCCGATCCCCGATGAGCCCGACTTCCCGCGCGGCACGATCCTCACCCTGATCGCGGCCGGCTACCTGCCGGTGCCGTCATATCTGCTGCCCGACGGCGACCTGATGGTGCACCCCGACTACCTCGACCCCATCCGGCGAGCCGGCGGCCACACCAGGCTGCACGACTGGTTCACCGGGCAGTGGTCGGCGGACGACCGCGCGACCGCCGAGCAGGAGTGGCGCGGCTACCTCAGCGGCCAATACGTCTGCCTGCGACGGGTGACTCCGCAGACCATCCAGCGCAAGACGCACCTGATCACGCACATCCGGACCATGATTCGAGACAGCACTTCCGACACGCCCGAATTGCGCCGTGCCCTGGCACAATCGGTGGACGAGCTCGACCATCTCGAGCTGCCGTTCACCGCCTACGACCGCCTGCGGTTCGGGGGCCCGACGTCTCGGGACATCTGGATCGACCAGGTGCGCCGCGTCCACCTGACCGCGGCGGCCGTGTGACGGTGCCGAGACACCATCAGGA
>CAYPQR010000742.1:0-1626 GCA_964412865.1 uncultured Intrasporangiaceae bacterium | reverse complement strand
CGCTGAAGGTCAACATGGCCAACGTGATCCCGATCATCTTCGCGCAGTCGCTGCTGGCGCTGCCGATGATGGCGGCGTCCTACCTGCAGCCCAGCGACGGCAGCGAGCCGGCGAAGTGGGTGCAATGGGTGATGGCGAACCTCGGTCAGGGCACCGGCGGCACCTACATGCTGATCTATGCCCTGCTCAACCTGTTCTTCACGTTCTTCTACGTGCAGGTCACCTACCAGCCCGAGGAGGTCGCCGACAACCTGAAGCAGGCCGGTTCCTTCATCCCGGGCGTGCGCGCGGGCAAGGCGACGTCGAAGTATCTGGCCTATGTGCTCAACCGGATCACCGTGGTCGGCGCCCTCTATCTGACGGTCCTGGCGCTCATCCCCCTCGTGGCGCTCAGTATGCTGGGGGCCAATTCGAACTTCCCGTTCGGTGGCGCATCGATCATCATTCTGGTCGGTGTCGGTTTGGAGACGGTCAAACAGATCGACTCCAAGCTTCAGCAGCACCACTATGAGGGGTTCTTGCAGTAGCCCGGGAGGGCGTGCAGGCGGCCCACATGCTCGCGACTTGGTAGGAGTTATGGCATGCGACTGATCATTCTCGGTCCTCCCGGGGCCGGCAAGGGCACCCAGGCCCAGCGGATCGCGCAGGCGCGCTCCATACCGCACATCTCGACGGGTGACATCTTCCGGGAGAACATCAAGAATGAGACGCCGCTGGGGCGCGAGGTCAAGCACATCCTCGACGCCGGGGGCTACGTCACCGACGACATCACCAACAAGATCGTCGCCGAGCGGCTGCACGAGCCCGACTGCGAGCCCGGATTCCTGCTCGACGGCTATCCGCGCACCATCGCACAGGTGACGGCGCTGGACGACCTGCTTACCGCCGACGGCCACCACCTGGACGCCGTGATCGAACTGATCGTCGACGAGGAGGAGTTGGTGCAACGCCTGCTCGAGCGGGCCCGCACCAGCGGACGCAGCGACGACACCGAGGAGGTCATCCGCGAGCGCCAGGAGATCTACCGCCGCGAGACGGCTCCGCTCTGCGAGATCTACACCGAGCGCGGCCTGCTCGTGCAGGTCGACGGCGTCGGCAGCGTCGAGCAGGTGCGCGACCGGGTGCTGTCCGCCGTCGACGAGGCGGCCTCCGAGCCGCAGGTCTGAGCGCGGGTGTTCTTGCATCGCGAGCGGCTGGAGACCAAGACCGACGACCAGATCCGTGCGATGCGTCGTGCCGGCCTGGTCGTGGGGGAGTGCCTGGCGACCATTCGTGACGCGCTGCGCGACGGCTTGACCACGGGCGGGCTCGATCGGCTGGGTGAGGAGTTCATCCGCGATCACGGGGCGACGCCCTCGTTCCTCGGCTATCAGGGGTTCCCCGGGTCGCTGTGCATCAGCATCAACGACGAGGTGGTGCACGGCATACCCGGTGAGCGGGTGCTGCACGACGGCGACCTCGTGTCGATCGACTGCGGCGCGATCGTCGACGGCTGGCACGGTGACGCCGCACTGTCGGCGGTGGTCGGGGGCGAGACGGCCACCCGCGAGCAGGATCGGCTGCTGATGCGCGCCACGGAGGACGCGATGTGGGCGGGCATCGGCGCGTTCCGGCCAGGACGCGGCG
>CAYPQR010000741.1:0-1633 GCA_964412865.1 uncultured Intrasporangiaceae bacterium | reverse complement strand
TCCACGAACAGCTCGCTGCCGGTGATGAAGCTGGACTGATCCGATGACAGAAAGAGCACCGCGTTGGCGATCTCGGTCGGATCAGCGGCGCGTCGCAGGGGTGTGCTGCGCGCCAACCAGTCGACGAGCGCGTCCGCTTGCTCTGGGTCCTCGGCGAGACCACGCAGCCCCGGGGTGTCGGTGGTGCCGGGCACCACCGTGTTGACGCGCACGCCGCGGGGCGCGAGCTCGGCGGCCCAGACCCGACCGAATTGTCTGATGGCCGCCTTGGTGGCGGAGTAGACGCCGAAGCCGGGGGTGCCGCGGCGTGCCGAGCTGGAACCGGTGAGCACGATGCTCCCGCCATCATTCAGCAGCGGGAGCGCCTTCTGGACCGTGAAGACGGTGCCTCGCACGTTGATCCCGAAGGTGTGCTCGAAGGCCTCGGGCGTGAGCGAGTCGAGAGGCCGGTTCGCCTCGCCGACACCGGCGTTGGCAAAGACGATGTCGAGCCTATTCCCGTCCGCGGCGATCCGGTCGAACAGCTTGTCGAGGTCGTCCAGATCGGAGACGTCGTTCTGGATCGCGATCGCCTGGTCGCCCAACTCCTGGGCCGCGGCATCGAGCACCTGCTTTCGGCGTCCCGTGAGGTAGACGCGCGCCCCCTCGGCGATGAAGCGCTCGGCCGTGGCGCGCCCGATTCCCGTACTCGCGCCGGTGACCAGGGCTGTCTTGTCGGTGAGCTGACCCATGAGTGTTCGTCCTCTGCAGTGTCGTGTGGAACGCCGGAGTGGCGCGGTGATGGCCGCAATGGCGTGGCGCGCATTGTTGACCGCTCGGTCCACCATATTCATGATGGACCGATCGGTCAACAATAGGTACGGTGGAGCCATGGCGCGGCCACGGCAGTTCGACGAGGAGACGGTGTTGCGCGCAGTCTGCGACCAGTTTTGGGACGCGGGCTATGCGGCGACCTCGCTCCAGGACCTCATGCGAGTCACCGGCCTGGGCAAGGGCAGTCTCTACGCCGCCTTCGGGGACAAGCACGAACTCTTCCTCCGGGTGCTGCGCGGGTACGTGGCATCGCTCGACCACGCGGTGCGTGGCTCGATCGACTCGGCTCCACGCGCGGTCGACGCGCTGCGCTCGTTCGTGATGATGCCCGTGGGCGACCCCGCAGGCCGCGCCGCCCGACGCGGTTGTCTGCTCGCCAACAGCACGACCGAACTGGCCTCGTCCGATCCCACCGTCGCCACGGAGGCGCGGCGAGCATACGAGGGAATCACGGAAGTCCTGACCGAGGGCGTGCGGCGCGCTCAGGTCGAGGGCGACCTGAACGCCTCGATCGACCCCGTCAGCGTCGCCCGTGCGCTGCTGGCCGCGCAGCAGGGCCTGACGTTCATGGGCCGCACCGGGATGGACGTCGAGACGCTGGCGGCGACCGCCCATTCGCTGGCCGACCAACTCCTGGCCACCCCGGCCGATCGCCGGGGAATCATGAACCCATCCCACGAACCGAGTGATCCCGTCGCCATTCGATGTCGTCGAGGCGCGCAATGCGATCCGTGAAGGATTCGAGGCTTGGCCGAGGATCCGTGCGCGTTCGATCTGTGTGACGGTGATGCTGAACTCCACTCGGTCGAGACCGAGGCGT
>CAYPQR010000740.1:0-1634 GCA_964412865.1 uncultured Intrasporangiaceae bacterium | reverse complement strand
ATTCTGGTTGCCTTGTGTCGTGCTGTCCTGGGTCATGCGCCCATTGTCGGACGGCGACCTGCGCGGTCCGCACTCGGGTGCCGCGCGGCAGGATCAGCGGGTGAGTCGCGCCACGACGTCGTTCGCGGCGGCGCGCCCGGAGGCGATGCACGCCGGGATGCCGACGCCGTCGTATGCCGCTCCCGCCACTGCGACCGCCGCGTCGCCCGGTATGGCGGCGCGTGCGTCGGCGACGCGCTGCACGTGCCCGACCAGATACTGCGGGAGACCGCCTCCCCAGCGCTGCACATCGATGTCGATCGGCTCCGGCAGCCGTCCGTCGACGCCATCGCGCAGATCGGCCAGACCGGCCTGCGCGAGCTCCGCGTCCTGGCGCTGCAGCGCGGCGGTCTCACCGTGTCGCCCGAAGGAGACCCTGGCGATGGTCAGGTCCGGCCGGGCTTGCGCGAGCCAGGGCCACTTCGCGCTGCTGAACGTTGCCGCCTTGATGTGGTGGCCGTCGACGGGTGGCACGAGGAATCCGGAGCTGTGCCGCAGGGCGTCGGCCTGCGCGGAGTCGAAGGCGTAGGTGACGATGACCATCGACGCGTAGTCGATCCCGCCGACGAGTTCGGCGGCGCCGGGCGCGACGCCGTGCAGGAGCCGCGCGGCCGCCTTCGCGGGTGCGGCGATCACCAGGCCGTCGACGTCGAGATGCCGTTCGTCACGGGTCGGTCCGGTCGTCAGGCGCCAGCCACCGCCATTGCGGTCGAGAGCGCGGACCATCGTGTCGCACTGGATCGTGACGCCTCGATGTGCGAGCGCGCCCGCGAGCAGCCCTGGCAACCGGCCGATCCCGCCGGGGAGGCTGCCGAACACGGGCGCCCCGGTCTTCCGTTTCGCCGCGGCCGCGGCCGTCCGCGCGGTGTCGACGAGGGATCGCCCCTGCCGGGCGGCCTCGTACAGCGCCGGCACGCAGGCCCTGGCGGACAGGCTGCGAGCGTGCCCTGCATAGACCCCGCCGAGCAGCGGCTCGACCAGCCGGTCGACGACGGCGGGACCGACTGCCTGTTCGACAAGTTCACCGATGCCGAGGTCGCCGCCGACCTCGACCGGCGCCTCGTCGACAGCACGAGCGACCTCGTCCTCGGTGAGCAGTCCGGCCAGGTCCTGCGGCCGTGAGGGCACCCCCATGAGGGTGCCGGGCGGCATCGGGTGCTGCGCGCCGCGGCTCCAGATCGTCGCACCCACCGTTGCCGGGTGCACGGGCACGAGCCCGAGCTCATCGAGCAGCTCGGCGCCCTCCGGCCGCCGGACAAGCATGGCCTCGGCGCCGACATCCACCTGCTGCCCGGCGACCTCGCTGCTGTGGAGCCGGCCGCCGACCCGGGGGGATCCCTCCAGCACGACGATCTCGTGGTCCGTATGCCGTGTCGCCAGCTGCCACGCTGCCGACAGCCCGGCGATACCTGCCCCTACTACCGCGATCGTTGCCACAGCGTCACCTTCTCAGGTGGGTCGTGTGTCGTCCGCACGCGGCCCGGCGGCCACCACCGGCCGGTCGAGTAGGCGAGCGCCCCAGCGAGAGCCGTATCGAGAAGCTGGGCTGGTCGAGTAGCTCCGATGCGACGAAGGAGCAAGGAGCGTATCGAGAC
>CAYPQR010000739.1:0-1653 GCA_964412865.1 uncultured Intrasporangiaceae bacterium | reverse complement strand
CGTGCCTCGCGGTCCTCCCGCTCCCGGGGCCGGCCGATCACGGCGCCGGCGTGGGCGACGGCCGACGGGTCGCGCCGCGTCTTGATCAGGCTGGCCACCGTGACCACGGCGAGCACGACGACGATGACGCCGAGGCTGACCGGCGTGCTGATCGCGGGCACGGCATCGCTGACGTCGCTGTGCGCCCAGTGCAGGATCAGCTTGACGCCGATGAACGCGAGGATGATCGCGAGACCGGTCGACAGATAGACGAGCCGGTCGAGCAGACCCTTCACGAGGAAGAACAGCGCGCGCAGGCCGAGCAGGGCGAAGGCGTTTGCGGCGAAGACGATGTAGGCCTCGTCGGTCACGCCGAAGACCGCCGGGATCGAGTCGAGCGCGAAGAGCAGGTCGATGCCGCCGATGGCGATGAGGACGAGGAAGAGCGGCGTCACCATGCGGCGGCCGTCGATGCGGGTGACGAGCCGCCCCTCGGCATACTCATCGGTCACCGGCAGCACCCGTCGCGCCGTTCGCACGATCGCGTTGTCCTCGACGTCGGGGTCCTCGTCGCGGTGCCGGAAGAGCTGCACCGCCGTATAGATGAGCAGCAGTCCGAACAGCAGGAACATGAACGAGAAGTAGGCGATGAGTGCGGCACCGACCGCGATGAACGCCGCACGCATGATGAGGGCGAGCACGATGCCGAAGGTGAGCACCTTGTGCTGGTGCTCCTCCGGCACGGCGAACGTCGTCATGATGATCACGAAGACGAAGAGGTTGTCGATCGAGAGGCTCTTCTCGACGATGTAGCCGGCGAAGTATTCGGTGCCGAACTCACCGCCGTGCGCCACCGTCATCCAGACGCCGAAGGCGATCGCGACCGCGACGTAGCCGATCGACCAGAGCGTCGCCTCCCTGAATCCGACACGGTGCGGGCGCGCCGCCGCGGCGATGAGGTCGATGGCCAGCAGGGCGAGGACCAGCAGGACGGTGACCACCCAGGTGGTGGCGCCGATGTGCAGCATACGGACACGCTACCGATGCGCCGGGCTCGCCTGCGTGCATTCACCCGCCCGTCGGCGAGGTTTCGCCGCACGTTCACCGCAATTCGGTGGAGCGCGCGCCCGCCACGCCGTAAGCTCGCTCCCCGTGCACTCCCTGCCACCGTCGACCGCGACGTCGCTCGCCATCGACCTGCTCACCGGCACGACCCTCACCGATCGTGGCGATCACCTGCTGGTGCGCACGCCCGTCAATCCCCTCTATCACTGGGGCAACTACGTGCAGGTGACCACCGGGGACGTCGACGCCGCCGACCACTGGCTGGAGATCTTCGCTGCGGAGTTCCCCGGCGCCGGGCACCGCGCGATCGGGCTCCCCCGCCGCCCCGATCCGGCGGTCTGGGGACGGCACCACCTCGACCTGGAGGTCGAGCAGTCACTGGTCGCCGCGTCCGCTCCCCCGGCGACCGCCACGCCGACGGGGTGTGCGGTGAGGCAGCTGGCCTCCGACCGCGACTGGGCGCTGCGGCTGGCGCAGGAGCTGGATGAGAACGCGCGCACCGGGGAGCATCCGACCGGTGAATACCGCGCATTCATGGAGCGTCAGATCGCCTCGCGCAGGGAGCTGGTCGGCCGGGGCGTCGCCGCGTGGTTCGGGGCCTTCACGCCG
>CAYPQR010000738.1:0-1659 GCA_964412865.1 uncultured Intrasporangiaceae bacterium | reverse complement strand
ATCCGCTGGCTGCGCGGCTTCCTGCGCCACCAGGCGAGCCTGCACAAGACGATCCTGATCTCCAGCCACCTGCTGGCCGAGGTGCAGGCGACCGTCGACGACGTCGTGATCATCTCCAACGGCCGCCTCGTGCGACAGGGCACCATCGAGTCGCTGCAAGGTCAGGCCACCGCCGTCGTGCGCACCACCGACCCCTCGACGCTCGGCCGTGCCCTGCGCGACGACGGCATCGACAGCCGACAGGTCGACGAGACGGGACTGCAGGCCTACACCGCCGACCTGCAGCACGTCGGTGACGTGGCGTTCGCGGCAGGGCTGCCGGTGCACGAACTGCGCGCACAGCAGCAGAACCTGGAGGCCCTGTTCTTCGAACTGACCAGCCGGCCCGAGAACCAGAACCGCAATCTCGGCCCCGACGGCGCGCCGGAAGCTCCGGCCGCCGAGACAGGAGGTGCCCAGTGATCGGAGGTGCGATCAAGTCGGAGATCCTCAAGATCTTCACCACGAGGCTGTGGTGGGGCCTACTCATCGCCGACGTGCTGATCGGCGGCCTGCTCAGCTTCGCGTTCGCCTTCCAGCTCGGCCAGGGCCAGACGGGCGACGCGACGACCGATGCGATGTTCGAGAGCGGCGGCGCCGGCGCGGTCCAGGCGATCTATTCGGCCGGCTTCATCGTCACGCTCGCCGAGCTGTTCCCTCTCGCGCTCGGGATCATCCTGATCACCTCGGAGTTCCGGCACAAGACGTGGACCGCGACCGTGCTGTCGACCCCCAAGCGCTGGCCGATCTCGGTCGCGAAGGTCGTCGCGATCTGCGTCATCGGCTTCGTCTATGCCGTGATCTACGACATCGCCGCGGTCGTCGGCGGCGGCATCACGATGACCGTATGGCGCGACCACAGCCTCTACCTGGGCAACGCCGACGTCTGGCAGACCCTCGGGCTGATCGTGCTGGCGTTCATCGTCTGGACCCTGCTCGGCTTCGGCTTCGGCATGCTGCTGCGCAACCAGATCGTCGCCGTGTTCATCGGCGTCGGACTCGCCTTCATCGGCAACGCCATCTTCGGCATCCTCTTCGGACTGCTGAACTGGGACTGGGCGCCGAAATATCTGCCGTCCAGCCTGACCTCGTCGATGCTGAATCCGACCGTGTCGGCAGACCCCAGCCAGCACACCTTCGCGTGGGGCACGGCGGCCGTCGTGCTCACGATCTACGGGCTCGTACTGTCCGGCGCCGGGGCCCTGCTGAACCAGCGCAAGGACGTGCTCTAGACACCCACGAAGGCCCCGCTCGGAACGTCGCTCGGAGCATCGCGAGGGCCCCGGAAATCCGCACGCGGAGGAGCCCTCGGGACGCACCGTGACGAGACCCCGATGCCTCCCCGACGTGACCCGGCCGACACGTTAGGCTAGGTCACGTCATTGTTATAGAAGAGGCGGACCACTGGCCGGGGTCCACCGCGAGGTTCCGGGCGATGAGGAAGCACGGGCCTCGAGGGGTGGCGCTCGTGCCAAGCCGACCCTGATGAAAGAGGCGCATTCGCGTGTCATCCCAGTCTCCTGACCCACTCGCCGTATTCGGACCGAATGAGTGGCTGGTTGACGAGCTGTATCAGCAGTACCTCGAGGACAAGAACTCCGTGGACAAGGCCTGGTGGGG
>CAYPQR010000737.1:0-1661 GCA_964412865.1 uncultured Intrasporangiaceae bacterium | reverse complement strand
CTACAGCCAGCCGCGCTTGCGGAAGATGAAATAGAGCGTGACGCTGACCGCCAGCATCAGGCATACGGCCGCGGGGTAGGCGAACTTCCACGCCAGCTCGGGCATGTGGTCGAAGTTCATGCCGTAGATGCCCGACACGACCGTCGGGGCGAAGATGATCGCCGCCCACGACGACACCTTCTTCATCTGCTCGTTCTGCCGGTTGCTGACCTCGGCGAGGTCGCGCATCTGCTCGTTCTGCCTCTGGGCGACCAGGGTCGCGTTGAGCGTCAGGATGTTTTCGAGCGTATGGCGGAAGCCGTCCACCCGGTCGACCACGCTCGTCGCGTGGTCGGCGACGTCGCGCAGATCGCGCTGCAGCTCTTCGTCGGTCTCGTACTTCTCGAAGCCCGCCTCCAGCGCCGACAGGATCTGCAGGATCCGCCGGGCCGCCTGCTGCAGTTCCATGACCTCGCGCGACAGCTGATAGATGCGGCGCGACACGCTCGGGTCGGACTCGAAGACCTGGGTCTCGATCTCCTCGATGTCGTTCTCCAGCCCCGCGACCACCGGCGCATAGCCATCGACGACGAAGTCGAGCACGGCATACAGCACGGCCTCGGGCCCGCGGGCCAGCAGTTCATGATCGTGTTCCAGCCGCTCGCGCACGGAGTGCAGGTCGGGCCGGTCGGTGTGACGCACGGTCAGCACGAAGTCGGGACCGATGAACAGGTGCAGCTCCCCGAAGCTGACCGTCTCGGTGTCGTCGTTGTAGATCGCCGAGCGCAACACGACGAAGAGCGTCTCGTCATAACGCTCGATCTTGGGACGCTGATGGGCGACGATCGCGTCCTCGACCGCGAGCGGGTGGAGGCCGAACACCTCGGCGGCGCCTTGGATCTGCGCGGGAGTCGGGCGATACATGCCGACCCACGCCATCGCGCCGTCGCGGTGCTTCAATCGCCGCATCGCCTCGTGCAGGCTGCGCGGCGTCTCGACGCGCTTGCCGCGCACATACAGCGCCTTCTCGACGACGGTCGACTCGACCGGCCGGATCTCGTCGTCACTCGGGCGGTGCGACTGCAGCGCGCGCTCCGGAGGGTCGCTCGGCTCCGGCCGCGGATGACGGCTGATCATCCTCGGCGGCCTCAGCGCGCGGCTCTTCCAGGTGGGCACACCCCGAGGGTATCGGCCATATGCCTGCTGTCGACCCCGCTCACCGTGTGCGGGCGGGCGGGAAGGAGACTTGAGGTCGTGCGCCGCCCCAATCTGCCCACCGACGTGCCGCGGGATGTCTTCACCATGGCCGGTGTGGCGTTCTGCGTCGCACTGGGTTTCGGCATCGTGGCGCCCGCCATCCCGCTGTTCGCGGAACAGTTCGGTATGGACGCGAGCGCGGCCGGCGCGGTCGTCTCCGCCTTCGCGCTGCTGCGGCTGATCTGCGGGCCGGTCTCCGGGAAGCTCGTCGACGTGCTGGGCGTGCGCACGGCTCTCCTGATCGGGCTCGTCGTCGTAGGAGCGTCGAGCCTGCTGGCCGGGCTGGCCGAATCGTACGACCAGCTGCTGATCCTGCGCGGTGTCGGTGGCGCGGGGTCCGCGATCTTCGGAGTCGCCGCGATGAGTGTCGTGCTGCGTGCGGCCACGGAGCACACACGCGGCCGGGCGATGAGCATCTATCGCTC
>CAYPQR010000736.1:0-1663 GCA_964412865.1 uncultured Intrasporangiaceae bacterium | reverse complement strand
CCGGCGCCGCGCGGCACGACCGGCACCTGGTGCTCGATCGCCCACAGCACCGTTTGTCGCACCTCGTCGGCAGTGGAGGCGCGCACCACGGCGAGTGGCTTGCCGTGGGCCGCCCATTCGGCCTCGTCGTGCACATAACCGGCCATGACCTGCGGATCGGTCACCACCGCGGCCTGCCCGATCCGCGCCTTCAACTGGTCGATCATGAACGCCCTTTCGTGTCGGAGGCCCCTACGCTACGCCGCGCACCGACCGCCGCGTCGTCGCCGTGCAATTCAGCGGGTGCGCCCGAGATGACCGGAGGTCACCAGCAATTCGCTGATGGCGGGCGGCACCTGACCGATGATGGCGCGGCACATCGCGGCCGCCATCCGCATACCCTGCCGCTTGGCCAGGTCGGCGACATGACCGTCGGCGTGATCGTCGATCGTCTCCCACCACAGCTGCAGCCACCGCTCGAAGTGCTCCGGCTCGAGCGGATACAGGCCATTGATCTCCTGGTGTCTCGGGATCACCCTGCGGGTGTAGCTGCGCTCCCGCAGCAGTGTGGTGGCCCAGAAGTCGGTCACGATCGGCAGATGTGTCTCGAGGTCCATGTGGGCATGGAAGATCGGACCGAGCAGCGGATCCTCGAATGTGCGCCCATAGAAGTCGCGGACCAATGCGGCCAGGTCGGCACGGTCCCGGATATCTTCCATATTCACGATTCTATCCGTGAATATTCACCCCGGTCAGTCCGGCTCGAGGGGATCCCCTGCGCCATCGGTCGCATCGGGCGCGTCGTCGACGGCCTCGCGGATGATCGACCACGCCAGATCGGCGGGGTATCCCTTGCGTGCCAGCATCCCGGCAAGCCTGCGCGCCTGCACGGCGGGGTCGAGCCCGCGCATGGAGCGCAGCTTCTTGGCGACCAGTGCCTCTGCTCGTTCTCGTTCGGCATCGGGATCGACGGACTCGACCGCCTCAGAGATCACCTCGGTCGAGACGCCCTTGCCGCGCAGCTCCGCGGCCAGCGCCCGACGTCCGAGACCGCGCGTCGCCTGCCGCGAGCGCACATAGCTCTCCGCGAACTCGCGGTCGTCGATCAGGCCGACCTCTTCCAGCCGGTCGAGCACCTCCTGCGCCACCTGCGGGTCGCAGCCGCGCCGGGCCAGCGTGTCGGCGAGCTGTTTCCGGCTGCGTGGAGCCCCGGTCAGCTGCTTGAGCACGATCGTGCGCGCCACCTCGTGCGCCTCGGGTTCGGGATCGGAGTCCGGTGCGGCGTGCCCCTCGCTCCCCCGCCCCACATCGCGGTGTGCCGGGCCACCGTCGTCCTGTGTGGTGTCCGACCGCCCCGGGCCGGCCGCGCGGGCGCGCTGAGTCAGCTTGCGCCCGGCAGGGTGAGCCCCATAAGGGCTCTCGCCGGATGCCCGCTGCGTCGCCCCGCGGCGACGCAGCGGGATCACCTCAGCCAGGCGGTCCGCCTCCGGATCGACGAAATCCGGAGGCGGCCCTCCTGAGCGGTCGAACGGATTGGCCATCTGCTCCCACCGGTCAGAAGTTGACCGGAGCCTCCGCGGCCTCACCGCCGGGCAGCGCCGTCACCGAGGCGTCCTTCTGCTCCTCCTCGGCCGGGCCCACGCCGAGCTTGGCCTTGATCTTGCGCTCCAGCTCGTCGGCGAGG
>CAYPQR010000735.1:0-1674 GCA_964412865.1 uncultured Intrasporangiaceae bacterium | reverse complement strand
GTTCTACGAGTCCGACATCCCGCCGGTGGGCAAGCTCGGCACGTTCCAGCCGCGCATCTACTTCGGCGAGTCGTCGCCGAAGTATTCGATCGTGGGCGGTTCGAAGAGCGGGCCGAATCGCGAGTTCGACTACCCCGACACGGGCACCGGCGGCGAGAAGAAGACGACGTATCAGGGCACCGGTGGCGTGGGCATGGGCTCCTTCCTGCGCAAGGCCGCGTTCGCCGTGAAGTATCGCGAATACAACATCCTGTTCTCCGACGTGGTCAACAGCAAGTCGCGGATCATGTTCGACCGCAAGCCGATCCAGCGTGTGGAGAAGGTCGCCCCCTGGCTGACGGTCGACGGTGACCCCTACCCGGTCGTCGTGGACGGTCGGATCAAGTGGGTGGTCGACGGCTACACGACCAGTTCGCACTACCCGTATTCGAGCCTGCAGTCGCTGGGCAAGGCGACCGCCGATTCGCTGACGAGCGACACCTCCAACGTGCACAGCCTCGACAAGGGCAAGATCAACTACATCCGCAACTCGGTGAAGGCGACGGTCGACGCCTACAGCGGCAAGGTCGAGCTCTACACCTGGAACAAGAAGGATCCGATCCTCAAGGCGTGGGAGCACGCATTCGGCGGCACGGTCAAGCCGATGTCGGACATCTCCAGTGATCTGATGTCGCATCTGCGCTACCCGGAGGATCTGTTCAAGGTGCAGCGCGAGCTGCTGACGAAGTATCACGTGTCGGACCCGGGCGCGTTCTTCTCCGGCAACGACTTCTGGCAGGTGCCGTCGGACCCCACCACCGACTCCGGCGAGCAGCAGCCGCCCTACTACCTGTCGCTGGCGATGCCCGGGCAGAAGTCACCGTCGTTCTCCCTCACGTCGACGTTCATCCCGACGGGCGCCCGGCAGAACCTGTCGGCCTTCGTCGCCGTCGACTCCAACCCCGGCGACAAGGCGGGCAAGAAGCGCAAGGACTACGGCACGTTCCGGCTGCTGGAGATGCCGCGTGACACGACGGTGAAGGGCCCGGGGCAGTTCCAGAACGACATCAACTCCTCCAACGCGAAGTCGTCGTCGTTCCCGCAGACCCTCGCCCAGTTCCTCACGCTGAACTCGCAGTCGGGTGCCCGTGTGCGCTACGGCAACCTGCTGACTCTGCCGGTCGGCGGGGGGCTGCTGTATGTCGAGCCGATCTATGTGCGCGCCGCCGGCACCACGTCGTTCCCGCTGCTGCGCGCCGTCGTGGTCGAGTTCGGCAACAAGCTGGCGTGGGGTGACACGCTCGACTCGGCGCTCGACGACCTCTTCGGCGGCAACTCCGGCGCATCGGCCGGCGATGCCAAGGTCAGTAAGAAGAAGAACAAGGGCAAGGAGTCGCCTTCACCGAGCTCGTCGCCGAAGTCGTCCTCGAAGTCGCCGTCGAGCGGCTCGAAGGGCAGCGCGTCGGCCGAACTGCAGACGACCATCTCCGACATACAGAAGTACTACCAGCAGGGCCAGCAGGCGCTGCAGGACGGCGACTGGGCGGCCTACGGCCGGGCGCAGGAGAAGCTGAAGAAGGCGATCAGCAAGGCGACAAAGCTCGAGGGCTCCGGCGCCGCGGCCCCGAACGGCTCGAAGTCACCCTCCAGCACCCCGCCGCCGTCGACCAAGTAACCCCGCCGAGTGGCCTACAT
>CAYPQR010000734.1:0-1677 GCA_964412865.1 uncultured Intrasporangiaceae bacterium | reverse complement strand
CTGCACGAGCTTCAGACGCTCCAGCCGAGCGGTCGAAGTCACGACGCAGTCGACGGCATAGAGAGAGCGGGACGGGTAACCCTGACCGATCTGGCCGGTCGATGACGAAGGCCCGTTGCATCGATCGACGATCGACATGCCTCCGGCCGGGCATGAACCGCGCCCGTCACGCTGACTCCGCCGTCGGATCGTTCTCGACGTTCGGGAAGCCGGCGCGGCTCCACAACCAAAGCGGCGTGTGCACGTCGATCGGCGCGATGCCGGTATCCGCTAGCAGGGCGTCCCAGGCCGCTGCCACGACAGATGGCGCACTGTCAGGACCCGTGAGCCCGAGCCGGTGCGAAGCCTGGATGACATGGGTGTCCGGTGCAACGGTTATCAGTCCGCGGTCCACCCATTCAATGCCGGCATAGGACATGAGGACATAGGACCAGTAATTGAAGATCTTTGGCCCGGAGAGGTACGGGAATCCGCGTTTGTGTTGTCCCTGCACGAGCCCTCGCAGCTTCGACACGGAATGATCAGCTCGGTCGAGCAACACGTCGACGCGCCCGTCGAAGTGGACGTCGAGAGTCTCGACGATCCGCCGCCAAGTCTGGATGTGTCGAACAGGCTGGAGCGCGACACGATGGGCGACCAGGACCCGTCGAAGGTCGTCGACCGACGCGCCGCTCGCCCGTCGCGGGTTGAGCGCCCACCGAGCGTCGACATCCGTCCACAGGGCTGCAACAGCCGGCCACAAGGCGTAGGAGTTGCGCTGGTAGTTGAGAGCCATCGGAAGGGTGAGCGCCCTGAGTAACGACTCCCCCGCAAGTTGGAGCGGAAGCAGTGCGTCCTCCGGCATCTCGTCCCCTCCGAGCGCGCCGGCCGCGTGGGCGTCGATCAGCCGTCGAACCCGTGGCAGTACGGCGGAGGACACTTTGTCATCGTCAACTGACATCGCGGAGCGACGAGGTTCACGCGGTCCGCAGGGGCGCGATCGCGGCAACCTGATCAGCGACGCGGTCCTCCGCAACCTCCAGTTCGTACCGAGTCTGCAAGTTGAGCCAGAACTGCGGGTCGACCCCGAAATACCGCCCCAGGCGGAGCGCAGTGTCAGCAGTGATAGAGCGCTTGCCGTGCACGATCTCATTGATCCGCCGTGGCGGCACTCCGATGGACACAGCAAGTTTGTTCTGGGTGATGCCGAAGCCCTCGATGAAATCCTCCATAAGGACCTCACCTGGGTGGATCGGCGCGTAAAGCTTCTCGGACATCAGCCCTCCTCAGTGGCAGTCCACGATCTCAACGTCTTCGGGACCGGCATCCGTCCACCGGAAGCAGATCCGCCACTGATCGTTGATTCGGATGCTGTGCTGCCCGACCCGGTCACCCTTGAGCACTTCGAGGCGGTTGCCGGGCGGAACCCGCAACGCATCCAGGACTGTGGCAGCGTCGAGCAGGTGCAGCTTCCTATTCGCTGTCTTGTGAATTCGTGGATCAAGTCGCTTCGCTGGCTCACGACGCCAGATGCGCTCGGTGTCGCGGTCAGCGAACGATCTGATCACGCGACCAGTGTATAACGCAGCGCGTCAATAACGCTAGACGTTAAACCTGAACTCCACCGAGTTCCGGCACAGAGAAACCTCATGCATCAGCCGACGTCGCCGACCCAGCGCATCTCACCATCGACGATGT
>CAYPQR010000733.1:0-1682 GCA_964412865.1 uncultured Intrasporangiaceae bacterium | reverse complement strand
GCACCAGGATGACCCGCTCCGGTGCCTCACCGGTCGTGCCGACGACCTCCTCGTGGCCGTCGTGGCCGATCAGCAGGATGTCGTAGTCGTCGGAGGCGAACCGCTTGGCCTCCCGGTGCACCTTCGTCACCAGCGGGCAGGTCGCGTCGATCGTCTTCAGGTGCAGCGCCTCGGCCTCCTCATGGACGCTCGGCGCCACACCGTGCGCGGAGAAGATCACGGTGGCGCCTTCGGGCACCTCGTCGGTCTCGTCGACGAAGATCGCGCCGCGCTTCTCCAAGGTCGAGACCACGTGCTTGTTGTGCACGATCTGTTTGCGCACATACACCGGCGGGCCATAGAGATCCAACGCCTTCTCGACGGTGACGACTGCGCGGTCGACGCCGGCACAGTAGCCACGCGGTGCCGCAAGCAGGACCCTCTTGCCCTTCGCCGACTGCTCCACGGGCGTCGTCGTCTCAGTCATGCCATCCATGCTACGTCGCGGGATGGGCTCGTCCACGCCCCCTCCTGCCCGCCGGCGAGCTTCACTAGGGTGGCGTCGTGAGTGCTCCACTGCCGGAGAAGGCCGCCGACACGACGGCGGAATCGCCATGGCCCGTGCGCACCCTGTCGATGAAGGTCGGCGACTACATCGAGCGGATGTCGCCGCTGTGGGTCGAGGGGCAGATCGTCCAGCTCAACCGCCGCCCCGGTGCTCCCACCTGCTTCCTCACGCTGCGCGACACCGAGGTGGACATGTCGTTCTCGGTGACCGTGCACGTCAACACGCTCAACGCCATGGGGCCGGCCGTGCGTGAGGGAGCCCGCGTCGTCGTCCACGCCAAGCCGACATTCTGGGGCAAACGCGGCAGCCTGCACCTGCAGGCCCGTCAGATGAAGGCCGTCGGCGTCGGAGAACTGCTCGCCAGGCTCGAACACCTCAAATCGGTGCTGCGCAGCGAGGGCCTGTTCGACGCATCCCGCAAGAAACCCGTCCCGTTCATCCCGGCGACCATCGGCCTGATCTGCGGTCGCGCGAGTGCCGCCGAGAAGGACGTCGTCGAAAATGCCCGCCGCCGTTGGCCCGCCGCCCGGTTCGCCATCCGTCAGGTCGCCGTGCAGGGCCCCGGTGCCGTCGCCGAGGTGACCAGGGCACTGGAGGAACTCGACGGGGACCATCACGTCGATGTGATCGTGATCAGCCGCGGCGGAGGATCGCTGGAGGACCTGCTCCCGTTCAGCAACGAGTCGCTCGTGCGCGCAGTCGGCGCCGCGGCGACCCCGGTCGTGAGCGCCATCGGCCACGACGTCGACACCCCGCTGCTCGATTTCGTCGCCGACGTGCGCGCCTCCACCCCCACCGATGCGGCAAAGATCATCGTGCCGAGCCTGGAGCAGGAGCAGGCAGGTCTGGACAACCTCATCCACACCGGGGCGCGAGCCTTGCAGCACCGCGTCGCGGCCGAACGGCGCCACCTGCAACAGCTGCGCGAACGCCCCGTGCTCGCCAGACCCGAAGTCATGGTCGAGGAGCGGCGTGATGACATCATCCGGCTGCGCGAGCGCCAGACCCGTCACATGCGCCACCTGCTGGAGCGCGCCCACGATCAGGTCACGCACCTCACGGGCCAGCTGCGGGCCCTCTCCCCCCTGCAAACCCTGCAACGGGGCTACGCGGTGGTGCGCCACGCCGACGGCAC
>CAYPQR010000732.1:0-1682 GCA_964412865.1 uncultured Intrasporangiaceae bacterium | reverse complement strand
TGGGAGCAGGCCGGGGGTCTGCCGCTCGCCGGGCTCACGGCATACCAGTCACTGATGCGCCTCGGTGTCGGTCCGGGCGACACGGTGCTGATCCACAATGCCGCCGGCGGTGTCGGATCCTTCGCGGTGCAGATCGCCGCACACCTGGGGGCGACGGTCATCGGCACCGCGTCGGAGGCCAGGCACGACTATGTGCGCGGCCTCGGCGCCACCCACGCGCTCGACTATGGCGACGGCCTTCCCGGGCGGGTGCGCGAGGTCGCGGCCGACGGCGTGAACGTGGTGCTCGATCTCGTCGGCGGCGTGCTCGAGCAGACGCTCGAGGTGCTGCAACCCGGCGGTCGTCACGCGTCGATCGCCGACAACTCCGTGGTCGAACACGGCGGGCAGTGGCTGTGGGTGCGCCCCAACGGCGCGGACCTGGGCCGCCTCGGCGATCTGACGGCGGCCGGTGAGCTGCGGGTCCCAGTCGCCGAGCAGTTTCCCCTCGACCGGCTGCCCGACGCGTTCCGCCGCAGCCAGGGGGGCCACACGCAGGGCAAGCTGATCGTGCTCGTCGACGACTGAACCCGACGATCACCCACGCCCGCGCCGACGGTAGGGCACCATGGCACCCGTGGACCTACGCATCTTCACCGAACCCCAGCAAGGCGCAAGCTACGACGACCTGCTGCGCGTCGCGCAGGCGGCCGAGGCCGCCGGATTCGACGGCTTCTTCCGATCCGACCACTACCTCAAGATGGGCGATGTCAGCGGCCTGCCGGGCCCGACGGACGCGTGGGTGACCCTGGCGGGCCTCGCCCGTGAGACGTCGCGCATCCGGCTCGGCACGCTGGTGACATCGGCGACGTTCCGCAATCCCGGGCCGCTCGCGATCTCGATCGCGCAGGTCGACCAGATGAGCGGCGGGCGCGTCGAATTCGGCTACGGCGCCGGCTGGTATGAAGCCGAGCACACGGCATACGGCCTGGAATTCCCCTCGGTGAAGGGGCGATTCGACCGCCTCGAGGAATACCTCGCCGTCATCACCGGCCTGTGGTCGACGCCGATCGACGAGACCTTCTCGTATGCCGGCACGCATGTCACGGTGCGGGACTCCCCTGCGCTGCCGAAACCTGTGCAGACAGACGGCATCCCGATCATCATCGGCGGCTCGGGCAAGCGGCGCACGCCCGCCCTGGCCGCGCGCTACGCGAGCGAATTCAATGCGGGATTCACCTCGGTCGAGGATGCTGCGGCCGCGTTCGATCGCACCCGTACGGCGATGACGACCATCGGCCGCGAGGCAGGATCCATGACGTTCTCCACCGCCCAGGTGCTCTGTGTCGGGTCGACGGAGGCGGAGCTCAAGCGGCGGGCCGACGCGATCGGCCGCGAGGTCGACGAGTTGCGCACCAACGGCCTCGCCGGCTCTCCGGCGGAGGTGGTCGACCGGCTGGGGCGGTTCGCCGAACACGGGGCCACCCGCGCATACCTGCAGATGCTCGACCTCACCGACCTGGACCACCTCGAACTGGTCGCCTCCGACGTGCTGCCCCAGCTGACCGGAATGTCCCCTGGGCCGGTCGAGTAGCGAGCGCCTCCCCCTCGCGCTTCGCGCTGGGCGGTACCCCCAGCGCGAGCAATGGGGGCACCTCCCGCATGGAGCGCAGCGCGCGGGGGAGCGAGACCTGCGAGCCAGC
>CAYPQR010000731.1:0-1683 GCA_964412865.1 uncultured Intrasporangiaceae bacterium | reverse complement strand
GCGGGGCGTGCGTGGCGGCGTGCCCGAACGCCAGCGCCATGCTGTTCATGGGTGCGAAGGTGACCCATCTCGGCGAGTTGCCGCAGGGCCAGCCCGAGCGCGACGCCCGAGTCGTCAGCATGATCAACCAGCACGACGCCGAGGGCTTCGGCGGGTGCACCAACATCGGTGAGTGCTCGGCGGCGTGCCCGAAGGAGATCCCGCTCGACGTCATCTCGCAGCTCAACCGCGACTTCCGCAAGGCCAAGAAGCACCGCGTCTGAGCAGCACCGGCCGCATTCTTGTGCAGGTCGACGCAAGGATGCAGGCCCGGGGGCTGATCGGGCCGCATTCTTGTGCAGGTCGACGCCGGGGTGCTGGCGGCTGCCCTCGTCGGTTATCCACAGATCGGGGAGCGGTGCCCCGACGAGGTGCGTCGTCGCTCGATAGTGACGACATGGGCGATTTCGATCCGCATATGCCGTTCACCACCTCGGAAGCGCTGGACGCCGGTCTGACGGTCGCGCGTCTTCGCACACGAGAGTTCCAAGGGCTGTTGTACGGCTGCTACATCTCATCCGATGTGCGTGTGACCGACCGTACGATGGCGCTGGCCGCGCTGAAGGTCGTGCCCTGCGCCATCGGTCTCAGCCACCGGAGCGCCGCCAGGGCGCTGTCGGGGACCGTTCCGCACACTCCCCTCGTGCATCTCGCGGTCCCGGAGGGCGGGCGCTCGTCCGTCCAGGGAGTGCGTGTGCACCGATACTCGGCACCACCCACCATGGTGCAGCGCGGTGGCCTGTGGGTGACCGCGCCGGCGCAGACGTTCGTCGATCTTGCCGGCGAGTTCCCGCTCGTCGACCTGGTCGTGCTGGGCGACTCACTGGTGCGACGCGCGGGCGTTGATCCGGCGGCATTGGTCGACGCATCGGCGGATGCGCGAGGTCGGGGCGCACGCTCGGCGCGGCGGGCCGCGGCATACGTCAGAGCAGGCGTCGACTCCGCGATGGAGACGCGGTCGCGGCTGTTGATGGTCCTCGCGGGCCTTCCGGAGCCGGTCGTCAATTATGAGATCCGTGGCCGCGACGGGCTTCTGCTGCGGCGAGTCGACCTTGCTCTGCCGCAGTTGAAGCTGGCGATCGAGTACGACGGGCGCCATCACATCGCGCGCGAGGAGCAGTGGAAGGCGGATCTGCTGCGGCGTGAGGAGTTCGAGGCGGCTCGCTGGCGGTTCATCGTGCTCGTCACCGACGACATCTTCGTGCATCCCGACCACACGGTGCGGCGGCTGACCCAGGCGGTCCGCGAGCGCGGTGGAGCGGTGGGCCGGCCGGACCAGTCGTGGCGGCGCCATTTCCCGGGCCGGTGAGAGCCGCCGCCGCATTCTTGTGCAGGTCGACGCCCGTATGCGGTCCGGGCGGCGGTCCGGGCGACATTCTTGCGCAGGTCGACGTCGATGCGCGGGCTGCGATGAACTCGGGCCGCGGGTCGGATAACGTCTGATGCCATGCGTGAGGGAGAGCTCGACGGATTCTTTTCCGTCATTCCGGCCGGTGGCTCCGGCACGCGGCTCTGGCCGTTGTCGCGGGCCGCATCGCCGAAGTTCCTGCACGACCTGACCGGGTCGGGCCGGTCGCTGTTGCAGAGCACGGTCGACCGGCTGGTGCCGCTGTGCGGTGAGCACCTGATGGTCGTGACCGGCGT
>CAYPQR010000730.1:0-1684 GCA_964412865.1 uncultured Intrasporangiaceae bacterium | reverse complement strand
CGCCGCGGTGGGCCAGGCTCGAGACGTGGAAGACGTCACCTTCGTAGCGTTCGACGGCATCCAGCCGCTCGACCTGGTCGGCCCGCACGAGGCCTTCTCGGCCGCCAATCGGCTGCTCGTCGCGGATGGCAAGAACTCGGCATACCGACTGCGCGTGGCCGCCGTGCGAGACCAGGCGGTCTCCACGTCGGGTCTACGGCTTGCGACCGACCCGCTCCCGGCCAGGCACCTGGACACACTCGTCGTGCCCGGAGGGGAGGGCGCGCGCGACCTCGCCGGCAGCGGTCTGGAGGAGTGGCTGCCCGCCGCGCGGCCACGGCGCCTCCTGACGGTATGCACGGGCGCGATGCTCGCCGCGGATGCGGGCCTGCTCGACGGGCACCGCGTCACCACCCATTGGGCCTCGTCCTCGGAGCTCGCGCGGCGTCACCCGCAGGTGACCGTTGATCCCAAACCCGTCTGGATCCGCGACGGTGAGGTGTGGAGTTCCGGTGGGGTCACCGCGGGAATCGACCTGGCACTGGCGGTGATCGCGGCCGACCACGGTGCACGGCTCGCCCACGAGGTGGCTCGCTGGCTCGTGATGTTCATGCGCAGACCCGGCAATCAGTCGCAGTTTGCGGCGCCGGTGTGGCTGGAGCGCGCCCGCGACGACCGCATCCGCCGCGTGCAGACGCTGGTCGAGGCCGACCCATCGTCCGAGCATCGAATCGAGGCGATTGCAGCGCGAGAATCACTGTCAACCCGGCATTTCCAGCGCCTGTTCGCCGAGCAGACGGGCATGCCGTTCGGCACCTACCTCATGGAGTTGCGGGTGACCACGGCACAACGTGCCCTGGTGCAGAGCGACCTTCCGGTCGCCACGATCGCCCGTATGAGCGGCTTCGGCAGCGATGAGTCGCTGCGCCGCACGTTCGTCGACCGACTGGGCGTGACGCCCACGGCATACCGTCATCACTTCACCCAAGGAGCATCATGACCGAACAGCTCGTCGTCGCCATCCCGATCTATGACCGGTTCACGGCCCTGGATGCCGTCGGGCCCTACGAGATCCTGCAGCGACCGCCCACCATCGATGTCGTGTTCGTCGGCTCGAGGACCGGCACGGTGCGCACCGAGAACGGCATGCTCGGCGTCGTCGCCGACGCGACGTTGTCGCAGGTGCCGTCACCGGATGTGGTGCTCGTGCCCGGCGGCATCGGCAGCCGCTCACTGCTCGACGACGAGGAACTCCTCGAGTGGATCCGCACGGCGCACCGGACGTCGCGGTGGACCACGTCGGTGTGCAGCGGGTCGCTGCTGCTCGCGGCGGCGGGTCTGCTGGACGGCCTCACGGCAACCACCCACTGGGGTGCGATGTCGACGCTGGAGAAGCTCGGTGCGAGGCCCACGAACGAGCGGGTGGTCGTCCATGAGAATGAGCGAATCATCACCGCCGCAGGCGTTTCCAGCGGCATCGACATGGCGCTGCATCTGCTCAGTCTGCTCATCGACCCGCTCGCGGCGCAGGCGGCCCAACTGCTCACCGAATACGACCCACAGCCGCCGTATGACGTCGGCTCACTCGCGAAGGCCCCCGCCGAGGTGGTCGAGCGCGCCGAGTCATACGGCGTGGCCCGCGCATGACGGGCAGGCTCGCCTACTCCGCGCGGCCGCGCACCAGGGCGACCCCGGCGACGACGAG
>CAYPQR010000729.1:0-1688 GCA_964412865.1 uncultured Intrasporangiaceae bacterium | reverse complement strand
AAGCACCGGAAATCGCGATCTGGACGGTCAGCGGGCGCGGAGCACGTCGTGGCAGGCGTGCACGCGGTCCTTCCACCATTCGACGCGCTCCGCCGGTGCGGCCCAGCGCTCGAGCGACTCGGGGTCGACGTCAGGTCGCCGCACCGAGATCGTGCCGTGGTGGGGCACAAGGCGATCCGCGGTGACGTCGCCGTCGAACAGCTCGATCGTGCCGAGGCCACATGCGTAGGGGAGCGCGGGTAGTGCGGCGGCGAGGGCCAGCCCGGCCGCCATACCGACACTGCAGTCGAGCGCGCTCGAGACGACGATCGGCAGGCCGCATTCGTCGGCGACCTGGAGCGCCCGTTCGACCCCGCCCAACGGCGCGACCTTCACCACGGCCACGTCGGCGGCCTCCATGCGGGCGACGCGCAGTGGGTCGTCGGCCTTGCGGATCGACTCGTCGGCGGCGATCGGCACGTCCACTCCCGCCTTGGCGAGTGAGAGCCGCACCGCCCGCAGTTCTTCGACGCTCGCGCAGGGCTGCTCGGCATATTCCAGGTCGTATGCGGCGAGCCGACTGATCGCCTCGTGCGCGTCGTCCACGCTCCAGCCGCCGTTGGCGTCGACGCGCAGGTGCACCTGCGGGCCGACATGGGCGCGCACGGCCGCGACGCGGTCGAGATCGTGCTGCAGGCTCTCGCCGGGCTGGGCCACCTTGACCTTCACGGTCCGGCAGTCGTCGTAGTGCGCGAGCACCGCGGGCACATCGTCCGGCCCGACGGCCGGCACGGTCGCATTGACCGGCACGTCGTCGCGCACCGGAGCCGGCCAGTCATACCAGGCGCAGGCGATGGCGGAGGCGAGCCAGCGGGCGGCCTCCTCCGGCCCGTATTCGACGAACGGCGAGAACTCTCCCCACCCCGACGGGCCCTGCAACAGGGCGATCTCACGGTGCCGTATGCCGCGGAACGTCGTGTGCATCGGGATGCTGACCACGCGAAGACCGTCGAGCACGTCCACCAGGGGTGGCAGAAAACGCCTCGGCGCGGGCGGGGTGCCGGAGCCCGCCTGTGGCAACGTCGACATGGCCTGACGGTACCTCCCGGTGACGGGCGGGCGGACAGCCGGTCGGCGCGGCATACAGTGTGCGAGTGATGCACAGCAACCCCATCAGCGCCGTCCCAGCACATCGCGGGAGGCCCGTATGACCGACGCGCAGCCCTTCGACCCGGCCCTGTGGCGGCAGGTGCCCGGCTTCGACTTCAGCGACATCACCTACCACCGCTGCGTGGCCGACGGCCCCGAGAAGGGCACGGTGCGCATCGCGTTCGACCGGCCGGAGGTGCGCAACGCCTTCCGGCCGCACACGGTCGACGAGCTCTACCGAGCGCTCGATCACGCGCGGATGACGCCTGATGTCGGCTGCGTGCTGCTGACCGGCAACGGTCCGTCGCCGAAGGACGGCGGCTGGGCCTTCTGCTCCGGCGGCGACCAGCGCATTCGCGGCCGCTCGGGCTATCAGTATGCCGACGGCGAGACGGCCGACACGGTCGATCAGGCGCGGGTCAGGGCCCAGGGAGGCCGTCTGCACATCCTGGAGGTGCAACGGCTCATCCGCACCATGCCGAAGGTCGTCATCGCCGTCGTGGGCGGCTGGGCGGCCGGCGGCGGGCACTCGCTGCACGTCGTGTGTGACCTCACGATCG
>CAYPQR010000728.1:0-1695 GCA_964412865.1 uncultured Intrasporangiaceae bacterium | reverse complement strand
GCGGGGGCGTTGCGCTCGAGGAACGTGTAGACCTCGGTGTCGTCGACGCCCGGAAACACGCCGGGAGGCATCGCCGCCAGCAGGTGGGAGTGCACGCGTGCCGACGGCCACGACTGGCCGTTCCACCGCTCGGCCAGCTCCGGCGGCGGCTGGATGCAGCAGCTCGGGTCGGGGCAGCGCGACTCGGCGCGGAACGTCGTCTCACGCCCACGCATCCACTTCACGTCCTGGAAGCGCACTCCGACGTTGACCGAGAACAGCCCGTCCGGGGTGTGATCGACGGCAGCCGTGCACCAGTAGGTGCCCGACCTGGTGTCGGTGTATGCGCAGAACGCCTGGCTCAGGTCGGGTTGCTGGAAGACTCGCCGAGCCGTCCAGGCACGGCATACGCGCTGCCCCTCGATCGCGCCGGTGCTGTCGGTCGGGAACTGAACTCCGTCGTTCTCGTAGGCCTTGTAGATCACGCCATCCTCGGAGATTCGCATGAAATGCACCGGTATGCCGAGGTGTTCGGTCGCCAGGTTGGTGAACCGGTGAGCGGCAGTCTCGTAGGACACCGCGTAGGCGTCACGCAGGTCCTCGATCGCGATGTCCTTCTGCTCCATCGCCCTCCGGAGCATCGGGACCGCGTCGCGCTCCGGAATCAGGAGGGCCGCCGCGAAGTAGTTGATCTCCACCCGCTGTGAGAGGAACTCGGCATAGTCGGCCGGCACGCCGTGGCCGAGCACGAGATGTCCGAGCGCCTGCAGAGCCAGAGACCTCGAATCGTGTTGCTCGGACTGCGGTTGCGGCAGGTAGATGCGCTTGTGTCGCATGTCGGTGACGGTGCGCGTCGAGCCGGGCAGCTCCGACGTGTGCACGAGGCTGTAGCCGAGGTGGTGCGCCAGCCTGTCGACGGCCATCCGGGTGATCGGGCCACCCGGATGGTTGATCGAATCGAGCAGCTCCGCGGCCGCATGCTCGATGTCGCCGAAGTAGTTGTGGGCAGCGCGCATCCGCTCGCGAAGCTGGGCGTTGGCACGCCGTGCGTGCTCCGGGGTGGCTGCACGGTCCGCCTGCGCGCTGGCCATCGCCTCGTGCATGCCGACAAGGGCCTCCAGGGCCTCTGTCGGCAGACGCGGGCCGATCTTGACGACGGGCAGGCCGAGCGCTTCGTAGGCCTCGGTGCGCTGCGCGCGCTCCAGCTTCACCTCCAGGGCGGCACGCCGGCTCGGCGGAGCGGCCGAGAGCAGATCCTGCAGCGGGCAGCCCAATTCCTCCGCCAGTGTGCCCAATACGGTCAGCCGCGGCTCGCGTTTGCCGTTTTCGATGAGGGAGAGCGCCGACGCGGAGATGCCCACCGCATGCGACACGTCGCCGAGCGTGCGTCCGCTCTCCTGGCGCACGTGCCGCAGTCGCCGCCCGATCATCAACGGATCCGCCGCCCCATGCCGCTGTGTCTCCTCAGCCTCGGCCTGCGCGGTGATCAGCCGACCGGGGCTGCTGGACGTGTCGGCGGGAGCGTGCCTGGCACTTGCGCGCGCAGAATCTCGAGTTCTTGCGCGCCCTTGCCGCGACGGTGCGGAAGAAAGACGTGTCATATCCGCACCTTAGCGAAAAATCCGAGAAATTTTAAGCGGAATTCATCGTGAGATTCCCCCGCTCGTCCCCCAAGGTGGTTTCCACGCACCCCCTCCGGAAAGGACGAAGGAGCCA
>CAYPQR010000727.1:0-1703 GCA_964412865.1 uncultured Intrasporangiaceae bacterium | reverse complement strand
AGCAGATCCTCCCCCAGCACGGCAGCACCCACTCGACCTGCGTCATCCGCGTCGCGCGCTCGGTGATCAGGTCGGGCGCGGGCACGCGCTCGTAGGACAGGCCGCGATAGCTCGCGCCGAGCGCGTGCATGGCGCACAGGTATTCGTCGTCTCCGGGGAGCTGCGCGTGAAGTTCGCGAGTGCCGTGCATGTCATGGATCCTGGCGACGAGACGACCGGTGCCGGACGACAGCGGGGACAGGTCGACCTGCCCGGCGATCGCGTGGGTCCAGCCATCGACCGGCGCGTCGTCGGGCACCTCCACCGTGTGGCACGGCAGGGTGCGAAGCCCCAGGGCTTGCGCGGACCGGGCGCGGTGCGCACCGTCGAGGATCATGTATCGACCGCCGCGAGGAGTGACCTGCACGGGCTCGCGGACACCCACCTCCTGCACCGACTCCATCACCGAGGCGAGCCGCAACGGCTGCACCTGCTCGTGCCAGTCGATCAGCGCCACCGGGATGTCGGCCACGCCCGCGCTCACAGCTTCTCCACCGGCGCATAGCGCAGCAGCAGGCGCTTGACGCCCGTGTCACCGCCGAAGTCGATGTGTGCCATGGCGCGTTCACCCTCTCCCTCGACGCGAACGACCGTGCCCAGCCCGAACGTGTCGTGCGTGACCTTGTCGCCGCCATCGAGCGAGATGACCTTGCGGGCGGTCGATCCGCGCACCGCGCGGCCGCTGCCCAGCCGCGCCACCGCGGGCGCCGACGTGGGATGCACCGACGGCGCCTCACCGATGCGCTGCCAATCGATCAGCTCCTTCGGGATCTCGTCCAGGAACCGCGACGGCGGGTTGTATTGCGGTGCGCCCCACGCCGAACGCACCTGCGCGCGGGACAGATACAGCCGTTCGCGAGCACGGGTGATGCCGACGTAGGCGAGGCGCCGCTCCTCCTCCAGCTCCTTCTCGTCGCCCCAGGCGCGTTGATGGGGGAACGTGCCGTCCTCCATACCGGTCAGGAAGACGACCGGGAACTCCAGCCCCTTCGCCGTGTGCAGCGTCATCAGAGTCACGACCCCGGGATCCTCGCCGTCGACGTCCTCGTCGGGGATCTCGTCGGCATCGGCGACCAGCGACACCTGCTCGAGGAAGTCCTCCAGCGATGCCCCCGGGTAGTTTTCGTCGAATTCGCGCGCGACGGCGACCAGTTCGGCAAGATTCTCCACGCGGGTCTCGTCCTGCGGATCGGCGCTGTCGCGCAGCGACGAGAGGTAGCCGGAGCGGTCGAGGATCGCCTCCAGGAGGTCGCCGACCCCGACGCCGGAGTCGCGCGTCTCCCCCAGCGATTCGAGGATCGCGGTGAATCCCTTGATGCAGGTCAGCGACCGTGTCGCGATGCCGGGAGCGTCCTCCGCCCGCCCGAGCGCCTCGACGAAGCTGATCCGCTCCCGGTCGGCGAGCGCCGCCACACACGCCTCCGCACGATTGCCGATGCCGCGTTTGGGCACATTGAGGATGCGGCGCAGGTTGACCGTGTCGGCGGGGTTGGACACCACGCGCAGGTATGCCAGCGCATCCTTGATCTCGCGCCGCTCGTAGAAGCGCGTGCCGCCGACGACCTTGTAGGGCAAGCCGACCCGCACGAACACCTCCTCCAGCGCGCGTGACTGGGCGTTGGTGCGATAGAAGACCGCGACGTCCTTCGGCTTCACCCCGTGCT